>CALDKL010000849.1 GCA_937898895.1 uncultured Verrucomicrobiae bacterium
TGAGGGATCGACGAAGGTGACGGGATCGACGTCGATGAGATTGTCGATATCGGCATCGAAGTAGGTGAGCGCGATCGAGCTACGTTCGTTGAAGAGAGTCTGGCGCGCCCCGATTTCCCGGGTGAAGCTTTCCTCGGGCAGCAAGCTGGAAGGATCCACCGTGGGGGCGAGGAAAATAAAGTCCTGTCCCGAAGGTGCCTTGTAGCCGGTAGCGGCTTTGACGAAGAGGAAGGTCTTTGTGGCCTCAATCGAATAGTCGAGCTGGGCGGACCAGGTGGCCTTGCTCTCGAAGGAATCGTGATCGTCGTAACGAGCCGAGGCGAGAACGTGGAAATCGGCCGGAAGGCTCGCGTCCGCCTGGGCAAAGACACTCCCGTAACCGAAATCGAATGCACTCGGCGTATTGAGCGGACCCGGCACGAGCGGGGTCCGGTCGAATTCGTAGGTGTAGTGGCCCGCCCCGAGGGTCCAGGTGGCGTTTTTGTCAGGATGCAGATTGTAGATGACCTCGAATTCGTGGCCCGTTTGCTCGAGGAGGTTGTCGAGACCGTTCACATCCCGCGTCGCCTCGAGTTCGTTCCGCGAATGACTGTAGAAGGCGGAGAAATCCCACTCGTCGCGCACGATGCTGAATCGAGGTGAAACGAGGGAGGATTGGTTGTCGTTGAGCTGCGGTTCGGGAAAATTCGGGCTCAGTGAGGAACCCGCCACCTCGAGAGACGAATCCTGGATATAACCAAGCAGATCGAACTGAACCCCATCTGCGATCTCGTAGGCGACGTTGCCTCGAAGAATTCCGTTTTCGAAGGCGGAGCGAGGACGGTCGTTGTCTGTTTCGATCCAGGCGGTGTCGAGGGCAAGGCCGAGGCGCCCCTCGCGAATCGCGAGCTTGTGTCCCGTGCGGAAGGTCGCGAAGGATCCCGCTTCGACAAAGGAATTGAGCGTATCCGCGTTGACGTAACGAGCATCGGTGGACTGCAAATCAATGGCTCCGGCGAGCGCATCGGACCCGTAGAGAGAGCTGGTCGCACCGCGGAGAATCTGAACCGACTCCAGGGTGGAAACGTCGAGATACTCAAGCTGATAGATTCCCGCGAGACCGGGCGGGAGGCGACGACCATTCAGGAGAACCACTGCGTGATTGCTCTCCATTCCGCGAATGAACAGCGAGCTTTGCGCCCCCGTCTGACCCGCTTCGACCAGGTGAACCCCGGCCGTATGGAGGAGGACATCCCCCAGGTCGCGCCGCTGGTCGGTGCGCAGCTCTGCTCCCGAGATCGTGTCTACGGAGGGCAAGAGACGATCCGGCCCCGCCTCCACCTCCGGCTTCCGGGTGGAAATCAGGGGGGCATAGGCTTCCTGAACAATCTCTTCGCGAAGGATCACGGTCCGGTTCGGACCATTCGCCTCCACCGTTGTCACATCGAGGGTAGCCACCGGATCCACAAGGGTGGAAACAACGCCTTCTTCCGCCGCAACCGAACTCACCAGAAAGAGACTAGAGAACAAACAAATCAATATATTGTGATTCATGGATTTGATCTAGAGCCTTTCGGAACTCCAGGCAAGCGGATTTTTGAAAAATCGTTCGTGTATGACAAAATCCCCCCTTGCCGACGCTCTCCGAATGCGCATACTTTGCGCAAGCATCAGGAGTGGCCCGGCGAAAGCGGGGTCCGGCAACCGGGCTTGGAGAAGCCAAGGTGCCTTGGATGTTGTCTCGGGAAACCGGGACAGCCTTCGATGTGCGGATTTTCGAATCCGAACAGAACTTCTCCGGAGTCCGCCCGCCAGACGCGAGCACTCCAAACCTGATGCGGTAACTGAATCCCACAGAAACTGCATCAATCCATGACCTACCTCGACCTGCTCGAAGCACAGGGGGGCTCCGGCACCCTCGCCCTAACTGGCACTCTCGCGAGCCGCCAAGGCCGCGACAATCCCGGACCGGAGAATCCCGATCACCACCTCTGGAACAACCGGGGCACTTGGTGGTGCCATTTCACCCTGCATCGGCCCGACTACACAGCCGAGCGCGTCCGGGTCTCCCTGCGCACTCGCGAAGTCACCGAAGCCCGCCTCCGCCGTGACGAGCTGCTTCGTCACTTCACTCCGTGAGCAAACCCTAACAAAACCAAATCCATGTGTGCTCCGGTGAAAACAAAACTTCCCACTCTGCCGAGGACTCCGTTGCCCGCGAATTTCGAATCGTGGCCGCCATGTATGCGGAGACGGTTTCTCGAGAACGCCCTTGCCGGGCTCACGGGTCGGTGAGTTTGGCCCGCTCCCCATCGTACAGGCCGATTGCCGCCCGCGCCTCCCGCAGGCGCTGTTGTCCGATCGAGGTTCCCTTGTTGGTGATCTGCAGATAAAGTTCCGAAGCGTTGACGAGATCTTCGGCGGCTCCGAGGAGATCCCTGCCGTCGACAGGCGCTCGTGGCCGCAACCGGAGGATCAAGCTCTCCGCGACATCGACGGAAGACAACAACGCCTGCATATCTGCTGTCGGATCCTCCATACCGAGGAAAGGTTTGACGATGGCATCGACCTCGGCGACAAACCGCGCCTTCAGGATCTCCGCCGTGACCGGTCGAGTACCGAACTCGAGCATCGCCCGGGCCGAGAGATGATCGGGAAATGTCGCGAGGATTTCGCGGAGCTTTTCCTGGGCGGAAGGAAGCCGTGCCAGGTCTGGCAGAGCGTAGTCTTTGGAGACTTTTTTGATTTCTCCGAAACTGGCACTGGCAGCGGCGAGAGCCGGATCCCCCGCCGAAGTCACGTGAGCAACTGCCCCGGCGAGATCGTTGTACCCGATCAGTTCACTGCGAAAGAGCAGCTCGAGACGCTGCGAACTCTGGAGGTAGGACACGAGCGGATCCAGAACGGTGGAGGGGACCAGCACATACGGATATCCCACCCCGGAACCGGCCTCGAGCATGGAAATGAGATCCCCCGGGAGCGATACCTGCATCGTCTCGGGGTCGATTTCCCCCAGCAGGACAACAGTTTCGTTGGTGGCCGCCTTTTTCCCGAGCAGACAGTCCAGGAGAACGAGACTGGGAAGCACCGCATTGGTGCGGAACAATCGTCGCGGACCATCGAGAGGAACCCCTGGGTCAAAACGAACCTCACCGATACCTCCCGCAGGCCAACTCCAGTCTTTTCCCAAGGTCGTCGGCACCGCGAACGGAACGACCGGAATCGCCTCGAGAGACGGGATCAGCGGGAAAGGCGAATTGGGTCCGAGTCCCGCCAGGTAGTTCCGCTCTGGACCTCCGCGCGGCTCACGGATGGTCAAGGTAACCCGCCCCGCCGTCGGATTTCCTTCCTCCACCACGACCTCGCGCACGGTCATCAGCGACGCGGAACGGGGCTCGATCGGTGCGGGACGTACGGGACGGAGGCCGGGGGGAACGGGTCTCCCCGCAACCGGGCGGATTTCGGGAGTGGCGGGAGAGGCACCATTCGTCGGGGCGGCGGCGGCGAGCTTGCTGCGGCGTTCCTGATTGCGGAGTTGTGCGTTCGCGAAGAGATCACGAGCGCGTACGGTAGAGGGGTTTCCATCCCTCTGCAGGCGAACGGCGGGCTCCCAGGCGATCGGCTCGGGACCCGTGATCTCGGCAAAGGTGACAAGACGATCTTCCGGCGGTTCCGGGTGGGCGAGGAGCGAAAGCTCGAGAACAAACGGCGCAAGACGACGTTCTTCGGGGTCGATGGGGGGCTCGGCGAGACGCAATCCGATCCTCCAGAGCGTCTCCGAAACACTCGCCAGGCTATCGAAGTAGGGCGTCGGTTTCGGGATCGCACCCTGAATCAGCTCGCGATGGGCAAGCCTCGAGGCGTAATGGAGAGGATCGAGACAGAGGGAAAGGGCGAGAGCCTTTTCGCGGAGATCGTCGTCGACACGGGCATTCCCAGGAAAATTCGAGGCGATCGCGGTGAGGGCTTCGAGCAGACTGGATCGCTCGTCTTCGGCCAGAAAGATCCCGTCCGCAGAGAACAGGTGCGCCCCGAAGTCCGGAGTATCATATCCCCGAACCCCGATC
>CALDKL010000850.1 GCA_937898895.1 uncultured Verrucomicrobiae bacterium
CGTGCGCTTCTCATTTTGGAAGGATGTGGGATCGGGTTGGGAAAGTCAAGAACAAGTGCGATTGTTTGTCTGTCCCTTAATTGCCATTAATTGCAATGGCACCAGGCCAGCCGATGCCATTGTAGGTGCCAAAGAGCACGATGCGGTCAAAGCATTCGATGACGCCTTTGATGTCTTTGCCAAACCGTTCTGTCAGAGGAGCGAGCGCTTGCATCCGACACGATTGCACCGTTCATTGCTTTTTGGTTCAGGCTTTGCCGGGTTAGGCCATCAAAAATGTTCGCTCTCATTCAATGTGACATCACTGGACACCCCCAGGGGCATGTTGTGAATCTGCCCGATGCCCTTGCTGCTGCTTGCACACAAAGCGCCGAGCTCTATCGTCGCATCAAATACGAGCTGCCTTGGGTGAGCTATATCGCGATGGCAGGAGAGCGCTGCGTGGGTGGAGGGGCCTTTGTCGGTGCTCCCAAGGAAGGCATAGTTGAGATTGCGTATTTTACGCTCGATGGATTTCAGGGGCACGGCTACGCGACCCAAACAGCCCGCGAGCTGATCGCTATCGCCAGACAAGCGGTGCCTACGATCACTATCCGAGCGTTTACATTGCCAGAGACAAATCCATCAACAAAAATTCTCGTGCGACTCGGGTTCACTATGATAGGCTTCGCGCATGACGAAGATGTTGGAGAGGTGTGGGAGTGGCGTTGTTCACCATGAGTTTGGTCGGCCCAATAATCACCCAACCTAGCAATAAAGGGTGTTGCGAAGACGGAGCGTAGCGGAGACTTCGACTACCGGAAGGTCGGCCCCGGCCCATGGTTGAACAGGCCCGTCGTATGCGGGCAGTGTTTGCTGGCTTGTCAGGATCGGGCGGAAATCGTGCCCAATTCGGATGCTTTCGATACGACGACAACGTGTCGTCGCGCTCGGCCGGGCATGAATTCGGCAGTCTCATGTCCGATTGTTGATGATTTGGCGTCGTGCAGGCGCGAGGTGCCCGCGCCGAAGGCGCGTGCCCTCGGATTGGTCATGCCGGGTCGTGGAGGAAATGCGTTCATGCAGGGCAGGGCGGTCCGTGTTCCTTGCGCCGGAAGGCGGAGGGAAGGTGGATCATTCGCCGCATCGCCTTTTGGCAGCAGGGGAAGAGGGGCCAGTTCGTCGGAATCGGGGTCAGGGAGTCCTCGCAGCGCACGGCGACGCCGCGCTCGCTCCCGATGTTCTCGAAGTAGCCGACCATGAGCATCTTGAAGTAGACTTCGGGATCGATGGGAGGGCGCCCTCCGCTGCCCGTGCAATCGTGGGGAGCGCAGAGTTCGCGGACGATGTCGCCGAAACCCTCGGCCTCGAGATGGTCGGCGATGCCGTCGCAGAAGCTCGCTGCGCGTCCCACCCGAATCGTGCTGCGCTCCACCCAGAACTCGTTCTGGACGGGAAGGGTCTTCTTGCGGATCCTTCGGAAAAGTGAAGCATCTCACACAGGACGCAACTGGATGCGCGGGATGTTGGAGGGTTTTTCAACAGTCGCTTAATTGTTTCCGACGATGTTGGGGCGCCGTAAGGCGACGCCCGCCCCACTCAGCGCAAAAACTTCCCGGGATTCAGGATCCCCCCGGGATCGAGAGCATCCTTCAGTGCCTGATGCACCTCGACGGAAACTTCACCAACAGCCTCGCGGAACCAACGTTTCTTGGCCAGACCGATTCCATGCTCTCCGGTGATCTGTCCATCGTTGGCGATGATCCATTTGAAAAGCACATCGAGGGCTGCATCCGCCTTTGCCTTTTCGGCGGAATCGGTCTCGTAGTTTTTCACCATGAGATTGGTGTGGATATTGCCATCTCCGGCATGTCCGAAGCAGGCCACGGGAATGCCGGTCTCTGCTTCCAATCTTCGCGCGAAACGCACGAGATCGACAAGCTTCGAACGAGGCACGACGATGTCCTCGTTCAGCTTGGTGAGCCCGGTGGCCCGCAGGGAATAGGAAAACTCTCGGCGAAGTTTCCAAATCGCCTCACAGCCCTCGGGATCGCGGGCTTCCGCGACGGCGACGGGGCCGAGAGTGTCGACGAGTTCGCGCAGCTTCGAAAGATCCCCAAGGATCGTGGCGCTTCGCCCATCGAGTTCGACGATGAGGTGGGCATCGCCATCGGGCAAGCTGCCTGGGCCGAGATAATCCCGAGCCGCCTGAAGGGTAAACCCGTCGGTAATTTCGAGTCCGGAAGGCTGCCAACCGTTGTTGAGAATGGCCTGCACAGCCTCTGCGGCGGACTCGAAATCGGGAAAAGTCGCCGTGAGCATGGCCCGCGCCTCGGGATGGGGAATGAGGCGAAGGGTGGCCCTCGTGATGACTCCGAGCAGGCCCTCGGATCCGACGAACATACCAATGAGGTCGAACCCCGTCTTGTTTTTGTGGCATCGCCCCCCCGTTTCGAGGATTCGCCCATCCGGCAAGACGACCTCGAGGCCCAGGACATAGTGACGGGTGACGCCGTATTTCACGCAGCGGGGGCCGCCCGCGTTTGTCGCGATGGTGCCGCCGACGGAGCACTCCTTGAGGCTCGCCGGATCGGGCGGGTAATACCAGCCGAGGGCGCGCACCGCCTCCTGCAGATCGTCGAGAGTCACCCCCGGCTCGACCACGGCGATGCCGTCGCCCGGATTGATCTCGACGATGCGGTTCATCTTCCGCACCGAAAGGAGAATGCCGCCTTTCACCGGAACGCAGCCGCCGACGTAGCCGACTCCGGCACCGCGTGTCGTCACGGGGATGCCTTGTTCGTTGGCGTAGCGCAGGGTCGCGGCGACCTGTTCGCGGGTGACGGCTTGCACCACGACCTCTGGCATCGCGGAG
>CALDKL010000851.1 GCA_937898895.1 uncultured Verrucomicrobiae bacterium
CACCCCGGATCGTCAGCGACGCACCATTGGCCTCGGCCGTCGCAAGCTCGCGGGTGGTGGTGCCCCGGATGGTCGCTGCCGCGCCCTCGACGAGGACCAGGGTGTTGCCGCGCACCGGCAGGACGGGATCCTTGGGATAACGCAGGTAATCGGGCAGCCGCACCTCGGCCTCGAGCGTCGCGAGTTCGGGGCGGGGAAGGGGTTCGACGAGGATGGCTTCTTTTGCGTCGCCCACTCGGAGGGAGAGTGGACCCGCTTCCTTTCGCGGCGGGATGGTGAATTCGTAGCGGTCCTCCTTTCGAGGGGTGGAGAGACGGGTTTTTCCGGGGAGTGCTACCGTGGCCGAGTCCGGTCGCCACGCGGTCGTCTCGGTCAGTCCGGCGGTCAGCGGAAACGGTTCGGCATAAGGAACGACCAGCGTTTCGGGCACGGGATGCAATTGCGCAAACGTGTAGCGTTCCACGGCTTTCCACGGAGAGACCCATCGGACGAGCGTGTTCCTCGCGGCATCGGAAACGAGGACGAGGAGGACGCTCACCCCTGCCAATACCACCAACGCACCCGCGAGCCGCCTGCGGTGGCGATGGGTGGGGATCGCGTCGGAGAAGTCCCTCCCCGCGATTCGTTCGTCGACCTGGCGCATCGCGGCCTGGATCAGGGGCTCGCTCTGGCCGTCGGCGTGGTGGTGGGCCAACTCGACGATGCCGAGCAGTTCATCGCCCACCCTGGGATGGCGTCGTTTCAGGTATCGGGCGGCATCGCCGAGGGTGCGCTGCCGCCAGACCCATCGATGCCAGAGCAGGGGCAGCCCGAGTGCCGGGACGGCGAAGCCCAGGCCGAGGAGGACTCCCCGCAACCACGAGGGAGTATCGAGGAATCGGTCGAGGAAAAACAGGAACAGGTAGGAAAACCCCAGCCCCAGGATGCCGGCGAGCGCCCCCTCGGCGATCTTGACCGACCAGAGGCGTTCGCGAAATCGCTCCAGGGTCCCCTGGAGGCGGGACGGCAGGGGGAGATCGCCCGGAGTCGTCCCCGCTCCCCTCGGTCTGTGGTTTTCGACCATTGCGTTTGCGAACTTAACCACAGTCCCCCCCGTTCCGCCAATCGGCATTTCTACCCCGACGAGGGGTGCTCCGCCGCGTCCGCAATGGATTCGATATCGAGAAGCGTATGCGTCAGAGGATCCGACCTCCTCCGGGCTGATCCAAATCGTTCCCACGAAATTTGCGGGAGATGGGTGGGAGCTCGCGTCCGACCGGAAGGCATCTTGCGCCGCCACTCTATCCCACGTATCGTTTTGGGATGTCGGTCAGGATCGAGCGCGAGCGTCCTGGCTCAGCGGATCGAAAATGCAAATTCAGCGAATCATTCTGATCGGGGGATGCTGTCTTGCCTTTGGCGCGGCTTTCGCCAATACGGGGTTCCTCCTCAGGACGGGGATCTCGGTCAGCCACCTCACCGGTGACATTTCGAAGCTCTCGATCGATGCGGTCCTCGTCTCTCCCGGTATTTTGCTCGATCTGTTTCGTGTCACCACCGCCACCCTCTCGTTTTTTCTTGGGGCTTTTGTCGCCGGGATGCTCATCCATCATCCGACCATGGACTTCGCCCGCCCCTACGGGCGGACCGTCACCGGGATCGGCGTGCTGCTCGTCCTGGCCCATTTCCTGATCCCCCGGTATCCCGTTTGTGCCATTGCCCTCTCCGCCTTCGGATGCGGTCTCCAGAACTCGCTCGCCTCGCGCTATCACGGGGTGATCCTGCGCACCACCCACCTGACCGGCCTCATCACCGACTTCGGCAATACCCTGGGAATGAAATTGCGGGGGCATGAGATCGCGAGTTGGAAAATCGCAGTTCCGGGATTGCTGACGAGCGCGTTTGTCGTCGGGTGTGTCGTCTCGGCTCTCCTCTATCTCCGAACCCATTGGGATCCCGTCTTTGTGGCGGGATGCGGCTACATCGTCGCGGGTCTGCTCTGGACGGTGACGAAACATTGGATCTTGCCCCGGTTTTCGTTCTGGAATGAACCAGGCGAGGCCTGAAACAAGGCAGAGCGGCGAAACGGATTGGGGGCACCGGGGTTTTTCAGGGTGCGGATCACAATTTCGAAAAACAGGAAAGAATTTTCCTTGACCGGATTACAAACGTGATCCATTAGATTACGAACGTAATCCGTTGCGCGATCTCGATGAAGGCCAGGACTCCTCGCAAACCCATCGCTCCTCCCAGCATCTCCGATGCCGAATGGAAAGTCATGCAGGTGTTTTGGGACCAGGGGGAGATGGGGCTTCGGGAAGTGGTCGAGGCTCTCGAGGTGCAGTCCGATTGGAGACCGCGCACCATCCAGACGCTGATTCGTCGTTTGGTGACGAAGGGGGCTCTCGTGGTGGCCGGGGAGAACGGGCGCGAATTTCGCTATGCGGCAGCGTTTTCCCAATCCGATTGCCAGCACGACGAGAGCCGTTCCTTTCTCGGTCGGGTCTTCGAGGGGCGACTCGTGCCCTTTCTCGCCGGGATGGTCGAAAAGGAAGCCATTTCCCGCAACGAGATCGACGAACTGCGTCGTCTCCTCGATGAGGCTGAAAAGCGGCAATCCAATCCTCCCTCCACATGAACTCCTTCGAATCGATGAACGAATGGCTCCTCCGCACGACGGCAGAGGGTTCGGTGCTCATCCTGACCGTCCTGGGTCTGGTTTGGACTCTTGGTCGCCACCTCGGACCGCGTTGGCGGGTGGCGCTCTGGATGCTGGTGGGGTGGAAGCTGCTCGTCCCTGCCTTTCTGGAGTTTTCACCCGGAATCGGAAACTGGTTTGAAACCACAACGCCGGCGGTGGTGGTGACGAGTGCGCCGACTCTCCCCGAGAATGAAGTCGGGAAGCTCGTCGGGTCTGGTGCGGACCTCGCTTCATTCACCCTCCCGCCTTCACCGGTGGCATCGGAACGGCCAAAGGCCCTTTCGCTCACCGCGATGCTCATGGGCCTCTGGTTGGCGGGGGTGGTCGCCTGTCTCGTGGGTGTGGGATGGCGTCAGTATCGCTTCCTGCGGCGATCCGGATTTGTTCCCTGTCGGAATCCGCGCCTCCTCGCCCTCGTCCGCGAAGTCTCCCGCGAGGTCGGAGTGAATTCGGATTTTCGTGTCTTGTCAGGTCCGGGCGGCACCACTCCCGCCGTCTTCGGATTCTGGACGGGGCATCTCGTCGTGCCGGACGATTGGGAGACTCGTTTTGATTCGGGCGTCTTGCGCTACATCCTCATGCACGAGATCGAACACATCCGGCATCGCGATCTCCTCCTCAATTGGGCGGCGACCTTCATCAACGCGCTTCACTGGTTCAATCCACTCGTCTGGATTGCGGTCTCGCGATTCCAGTCCGACCGCGAACTTCGCTGCGATGCGAACACCCTGGCTCGTCTCCGGCCTGCGGAGCGCTTCGAGTATGGGCGCACTCTACTTCATGTCCAGAAAACATTTCTTCCGGCACCCGCCATTGCAGGGGTGGCGCCGTGTGTCCGCAACCATCCCACCCTGCAACAGCGCATTCAGATGATCACAAACCCCACTCAGAGAAAACGTTGGCTCAATGCCCTCCTCGTGCCCGCCATGGCTGGGCTCGCCGCCCTTTCGTTCGGTTCGGCCACGGCCGATGAAGAACGCCCTCCCCGCGAGGGAGAGAAACCCCGAGAAGAAGGCCCCCGTGAGGGAGATCGTCCGCGGGAAGAAGGCCGCAGACGCGACGGTGATCGCCCACGCGAAGAAGGGCGCGAACGCGAAGGGGATCGGCCACGGGAGGAGGAGCGCCGCGGCGAGCGGCCGGACTTCCGCGAGCGGGAAGGGGATCGCGGCCCCCGCGACGGGAGGATCCGCGAAGGCGAGATTCGCGTGAGCATTCATCGCGAAGGGGTCCGGATTGGCGAACAGTTTATCCACATGGTGAACCTGCGCGGAGCGCTTGACAAGATGGATGCACGCAGTGCGATTCTGTTCGCCCACCCGGATGTCCCCTTCCATCAGGTCAGCACGGTTACGAACGCCTTGCGCGACAGCGGTATCCGCGATGTCCGCGTGGGTGGGATCGAAGGTCAGCCGGGGCCCGGCAGACCTGGCGACGGAGATCGTCCCCGTCCCGAAGGAGCACCGCGCGACGGAGATCGTCCTCGCCCCGAAGGAGCACCGCGCGACGGAGATCGTCCCCGCCCCGAAGGAGCACCGCGCGACGGAGATCGTCCCCGCCCCGAAGGAGCACCGCGCGACGGAGATCGTCCCCGCCCCGAAGGAGCACCGCGCGACGGAGATCGTC
>CALDKL010000852.1 GCA_937898895.1 uncultured Verrucomicrobiae bacterium
TCTCTCGACCCTGACATCGCTGCCAAAAGGAGGGACGAAATTTGTCTGCGCCGGATCGGTTGTCTCCGGGGCGACACTCGGCCGTTGGCAGCATGTCCCGCTTTCTCCGGATGAAGCAGAGTCAAAAGGTGTCTGGCATCACGAACGCTGGCACGAACGGTTGCCCTACCGGCCCGGCAATCCCTCCGTGGCGGAGATCGAAGAGAGTCTGGCGAAACTGCATCGGGAGGAGGCCGATGCCCGCGCGATCGGAAACGAATCCGTTGCTGCCGAATTCCGGTCCCTCGCGGAGAGAAAGGTGCGCCTGCTCCATCGCTTCCGAGAGCTCCCTCGAGGGGATCACTACCCACTCTTGGTTGTCTATTGGAGGATCGGCGATGCCGTCTGGATCGGGGTGCAGGGGGAGTCCTACAGCCTGCTTCAAACCGAGCTGCGTCGTCGTTTTCCTGACAAAACTCTCATCATCGCGTCCATCGCCGCCGACTGGGGTGCTTCCTACCTCCCTCCATGCGAACTTTACGGCTCGGGTATCTACCAGGAGAGCATCGCCGTTGTTGCGGCCGGAAGTCTCGAGCAGCTCATTGAGTCCCTTGCTTCACGCTTGTCCGGATGAAACGCGCCTCCACCGAAACTGTCTCCTGCCACCTGCGGAGGCGGAGGCGGATCCTCGACGCAATCCTCACGGAGCATCCGGGTCTGCTCGGTGACTTTACCTCCGAGGATCTCGTGACCAAATGACGTGGGTGGATTTGTCAGGATGAAGGACAGCAAGACACGGTATATTGTCCTCGGAGGCCTCTGCGCCTCCGCTTCGCTCGCCTATTTTGTCCGCAATGGTGTTGGGTCGGCGGAAAGCACGATTCGTGCGGACCTCGGATTGAGCAGGGAGGAATCCGGCCTGCTCATCAGTTCCTTCTTCTGGCCCTATGCCATCTGCCAGATCCCGGCTGCCATGCTGGCACAGCGGATCGGATCGCGATGGGCGCTTTCTCTTTTTGTGATGCTTTGGTCGATTGCAACCGCCGGAATGTCTCTGGGAAGCGCGGGTCTCATGAGTGCCTCCCGGGCCATTCTCGGCATGGCCCAGGCGGGGCTGGTCCCCGTCGGTCTCTCGGTGATGGTTCGGTGGGTGCCGAGGTCGAGCCAGGCCTCAGCTTCGGGAGCATTCAGCGGCTTCATGTCGGTCGGCAGCATTGTCGCGGCACCTCTGACCGCCTGGCTCGTCGTAAATCTGGGATGGCGCACGATGTTCGTGTGGTATGCCTTGCCGGGGTTGCTCTGGGCTGTGTGGTTCGTCATCTGGTATCGCGAGAGACCCTCGCTGCATCCGTCTGTCAATGAGGCCGAGCGCACCCTGATCGAAGAGGGGAATGGTCTCGTCGAGACGGCGATGGAGACGGGAGTTCCTTGGCGAATCCTTCTCGCCAATCCTGCGATGTGGTTCCTATGCCTCCAGCAATTCTGCCGGGCCGCAGGCTATATCTTTTTTGCGAGCTGGTTCGCGACCTATTTGCAGGAGGCGCGTGGGGTGACCATTCTCGGTTCAGGATGGCTCACGACCGTTCCGCTCGTGGCGGACGTGGCCGGGTGTTTCTTCGGCGGCTTTCTTTCCGATGCGATTCTTCGCAGATCCATCAATCGTCGTTTTGCGAGGCAGGGTCTCGCGTTCTTG
>CALDKL010000853.1 GCA_937898895.1 uncultured Verrucomicrobiae bacterium
TCCGCGCGGCGTCGGATCGTGGATTCGCAAAGAGTTCCTCGGCATCGGCGATTTCGACGATCCTTCCATGCTCCATCACCGCAATGCGGTCGGCCAGAAAGCGGACCACGGAGAGATCGTGCGAGATAAAGATCATCGTCAGGTCCAGCTCGGCGCGCAGCTTCAATAGCAGATTGAGAATCTGCGACTGGATGGAAACATCGAGAGCCGAGACCGGTTCATCGGCGAGAATCAGCTTCGGTTCCGGCCCGAGGGCGCGGGCGATGGCGATGCGCTGGCGCTGTCCGCCGGAAAACTCGTGCGGGTATTTCCGGAGGAAGCGCGCATCGAGTCCGACCCGCTCCATCAGCGCAGCCACCGCCGATTCGAGCGCGGTGCGCTCGCCTCTCAACTCCGTCCGGCGCGTCAGGATCGCCTCGGCGAGGGTGCTGAAGACCGTCATCCGAGGATTGAGCGAAGCGTAGGGATCCTGGAAGATCATCTGGAAATCGCGGCGTCTCTTCCGAATCTCCGATGGCGGCAGGTCGGCGAGCCGCTCGCCCTCGAGCACGACGCTACCCGAGGTCGGTGTGAGCAGTTGCATCACCAGTTTCGAAAAAGTCGACTTCCCGCAACCACTCTCTCCGACGAGGCCGAGGATCTCCCCCTTTTCAATTGAGAGCGAAACCCCATCGACCGCTCGTAGAAGCGTCTTCCGCGAAATTGGCCAACCTTCGCGGCGGACGAAGTGACGGCTCAGGTTCTCAAGTTCGAGATAGGGCATCGACAGAGAATCACACCAGAAACCCGGTCGGGCGAGCAGGAAATGCGGGACAACAACGGGAATGGCCAACCACGGATGGCCAAAATCACGGAATCACCGGTTACCTGAGCGCGAGGCCGGATCCCAGGACCAATCCAACCAATTTCGTCCTGCGCCCATCGGCGACGATCAGGTTTTGAGGAAAACTGACGCTTGAGCACGGCACGAAGGGGTGCGACCCTTTCCGCGCTGTCCCCGTAGTTCAACGGATAGAACGAGGGTTTCCTAAACTCTAAATAGAGGTTCGATTCCTCTCGGGGACGCCAAATCTCCCGCTCCTTCCGAGGGGATCGCTACCGGGGAAACATCCGTTTCAATCGACGGCGAATTCGCACGGACTCACCCGCCATCGGCTCGATTGTGTAGTTGCGGTCCCTCCTGATTGTCCTTACTAAAGGCGCTGGTATGAAACCGTCCCGCCGCACCTTTCTCGCCTCCGCCGCTGCTCCCGCCGTAGCCATCTCCGCAATCGAATCGCAGGCTGCAGAATCCCGGGTGAACCTCATTCGCGAGGAGAACGCCAAGCCCGGCACCACTGACTGGCAGCTCACCCGCGTCCGGATCAACCAAGGAAAATACCGCACCTCTCTGGTCGAAGGCTACGTCTCACACCAGTCAATCCGGGCCGGAGAAACCCTGACGTTTTTTGTCTCCACGGAACCGGCGCGACGGTTCACCATCGATCTCTACCGACTCGGCTACTACGGCGGCAAAGGCGGACGCCATCTGACGTCACTGGGACCCTTTGACGGCGCGGCCCAGCCGACCCCGGAAATGAATCCGCAGAATCGGCTTCGCGAATGCCGCTGGGAGTCGTCCGCAAGCCTCGTCATCCCCGAAGACTGGATCAGCGGAGCGTACCTCGGAAAGCTTACCACGATCCCGGAATCCCCAGACGAGCCCTATTGGCAAAGCTATGTCTTCTTCGTCGTGCGTGATGACCGCAAAGCCGACATCGTCTTCCAGACCAGCGACAATACTGCCCAGGCATACAATCGCTGGCCTGTTAACGAATCTCTCTACACTGACCCGCGCGGCTCGCATGCCCCCGGCGTCTCCGTCAGCTTTGATCGCCCCTACGGGCTCTATGTGCAGATCTTCGAAAACCCTCTCTCCATCGGTTCCGGCGAATTTCTTCTCTGGGAATTTCCCCTCGCATTTTGGCTGGAGCGGGAGGGCTACGACGTGACCTACCTCTCGAACTCCGACATCCTTTCAGCCGGTTCGATCGAGCGTGGCAAGGTGTTTCTTTCCGTCGGGCACGATGAATACTGGGATGTACGCCAATACAACAGAGTCGAATCGGCCATTGCCGGGGGGGTGAACGTGCTCTGGCTTTGCGGTAACGCAGTCTTCATCGACTCCCCCTTCACCCCTGCGAGCGACGGTCGGCCCAACCGGATCCTCACCCGGCGTGGCTGCTTCGGCGAATTGCGTCAGGACGAGATCGCGCAATACGCCTCGCTCTTCGACAAACTGCAGGGTACCGCCCCCGACGAGCGAGGCATCATGGGAGTGCGCTCCGTGGTGCCGTTCAATGGAGGTGGCGACTGGACCTGCCGCAATCCCTCCCATTGGATCTTTGAAGGCACCGGCATGAAGGAGGGGGAATCCATTCCCGGTCTCGTAGGCTGGGAGCACCACGGCGAACCCGACCCCGCCATTGCCGGACTCGAGGTGCTTGCGGAAGGTCCTGTCTGGGCCGGGGGCACGCAAAAGGGACAATATACCGCCGTAATTTTCCCGGGGCCGAAAGGCAACTTCGTCTTCAACGCTTCGACCATCTTCTGGTCCCAGGGACTGAGTTTGCCCCCAGGCCACTGGATCCCGTGGTCGCACTGGTCGCGTCCGCACGGGCCGGACGCACGAGTGCAGCGGATCACGAAGAATCTGCTGGATCGGGCTTTGGGGTGACTCTGCCTCGCGAAGGGTCCTTCCCTCACCGGAACGTATCTCGGTGACCTCTCGCAATTTTCCGCAACAAGATCATAATGGGACAGGAAAATTATTGTTGTCGGGCCATTGCCCGTGGCGCTGATTTCACCTTCTTATCGTCGAATCGGAACACGGATTCTCTCCATGAGAACTTCGCGCTACTCGGGGACTGGCAATCATTTTATCATGTCATATCCCGCCTTGCGGATCGGCATTGCCATGAGGGAGGGTCCGATCTCTGCGGTGAGAACCGTCCCCCCCCACCGTGGGAGGGGAAGCCCAACATCGGATGGGCTCGGATGGGCCAACGGAAAGTCTTATTTCGCCTGCACCCGGATGAGCCCCGAATCGAGGGCGAGAGAATAGGTGCCCGACTCGGCACGGATCAAAGAAGCAAAGGTCTTCTTTGTGATCAGGGAACGTGCCCCGGTGGTATTGACCAGCTTCTTCCGGTTTGGTTTGATGGTGATCCGGAAAGGAATAGGGGCGTCACTCGCGTCGATCTCGGGAGTGCGATGGGTGCCACTGACGATGCCCGCAGTAGCGTTGCCGGTCGATCCGAAATAGCTAACCCGGAAAAAGGCGTTCCCCTTCCGTCCTCTCACGATCAGACGGTCCGCCGCTCGTCGGTCCGGTAGAAAGGTGCGATTCGCCACCGTAAAACGTCCTTTCACGCTGCGAGCCTTCCGCGAACGAATTGAGACTCGCTGCCCCCCAATCGTCCCGGTCAGGCCGATGCCTTTCATGGCACCCCTGGCTCCACCCACCGCGACATCGGGTTTTGGCAGGAGAACCTGAAAGGTATGCTCGACGGACGAAGATGCTTCGTAGTTCCCTCCACCTCCCTGGTCGGCGGCGATGGTGACGGGGCCCGCTCCGAGGAAGGAGAGCCGTCCTGACTCATCGAGGAGGGCAGGCCCCTCGACCACGCGGAAGGTCACTGGGTTTCCCGAGGTTCCCCCGGCCGCAGAAAGGCCCACGACTTCGTCGATGAAGCGATCTCCCGGCGAGTCAAACGAGATCGTTTGGGTCAGAGGCGAGATCACCAGTACGCGGCTCGCGCTGCCCTGGTATCTCCCATCGGAGACTGTCCCGACCACCGCATAGGCCCCCGCATTGACGGGAGGCGTGGCGGAATCATCGTAGGTAAACTCGACGTTCAGTCCGGGAGGATTGGTTTCGGCTCCGGCGGTTTTCGGGAGACCATTGTAGGTATGCACCAAAGCGGTGAGCTTCACATCGGCCTCCGCTCTCGTGACGGTGAAGGAACGCGTCACGGGCGCGGCTGCCTCGTGGTTCGCGTCGCCTTCCTGCGAAGCGGTCAGTTCGACGGTGCCGGCACCGGTGAATGACAGGGTCGAGTCCGAGAGCTGACCCGGTCCGGTCGTCACGGTGAAAGTCACCGGATTCCCCGACGGGCCTCCGGTCGCGGCAAGGGGCAGTGTCGTCGTGGCGATCTGGGGGGAAATCGGGGGGAAAATGATGGCCTGACTGGCCTTGGCAATGACGAGGGTAGCGGAAGCCCCCCCCTGATATCCGACATCGTCAATCGTAGCCACGACGGCGTAGATCCCTGCGGCAGTGGGTGCGCCGGAAAGCCCATCGTAGGTAATATTCA
>CALDKL010000854.1 GCA_937898895.1 uncultured Verrucomicrobiae bacterium
GGCTCCACCACCTTGATTGAGCGGCGTCTGGGACGCGGGGAGAATCGAGCGACGACTCAATCAGATCACGTGCTCGTGCGGGGATATGTGACGATGGGGGGAGGGGACAGTGCCCCCTCCTTTGCCGGTGGATTCCGCCCCGTTTTCATCAGTGAAAATCCCGTCGTGAATGAGGAGAGCGATCTCCGTCTTCTCGCTGATTTGAACGGATTGCAGAAGGATCTGTCGGAAGTCATTGGCGAATTGCCGAGGGACTCCGAGGAAAGGAGTTCCCTGGAGCGGATTCTCGAGCGCAGCGAGCGGGTCGTGAGCCAATTGAAAGAGGAAATGGCCCGGTAAATTGAATTTCGGCCGAACGGTGTTTGGTCGTGGACGTAATCCTGGGGAGCCAGGCGGAGCAATCCGCCTGGCTCTTTTGTTGCATGCCCGGCAAGGGGAAGGGCTCGCCGAAATCCAAGGGCGTCAGTCGTGAGGCTGAGTCTGGAGGAAGGAAGAAGCAAAACGCTACACCGATGAACAGGAATCATATACGAGGCACCACGATGGCGACATGGCGGCAATGATCGCTGAAGTCCAATTCATGCCCGGAAGTTTTCCGCGCACCAGCCCGGCGAATCGCCTCACACAGGCTCACCGCCCTGCGCGAGTTTGCCATGTTGATGTGTAGGCCCAGATAAGTCCTTCTCCAAGGGGGCTGGAAACCGGGTGCAAAAAAAAGCCGCGTCCGAGCGTGCGGACGCGGCTTTTGGAAACTCGGGGGTCGACCCGTATCGGATCAGGCCTTGGCGTCGATCTTCGACTCCGGAGCACTGACGAGGGCATCGACCCATTCGATCATCGCCATCGCCGCAGAGTCGGTTCCGCGCTGTCCGAGCTTGATGATCCGGCAGTATCCGCCCTGACGGGTGGCACTGGCGGGTGCGATCTCCTCGAAAAGCGTCTTCGCGCTGCGCTGGGCGAGTTGATTGCTGCCGAGCAGGGTAATGGCACGACGACGGGCGTGGAGATCGTTCTTCTTTCCGAGCGTCACAAGCGATTCCGCAAAGGGGCGCAGGGCCTTGGCCTTCGCGAGGGTCGTGGTGATACGGCGGTGTTCGATCAGGCTCGCCGCGAGGTTGCGCAGAAGCGATTCGCGATGCGATTTTTCGCGCTGGAGCTTGGAGGTTTTTCGGTTGTGTCTCATCGGATGAGGAAGGTGGGGATCGGCGAGGCCTCATCCCCGAGGGGACATGGCCTGCGCGGCGGATCAGTCGTGGATGTTTTGGGCGATGAGGGCGGCAAGGCCGGGTCCCTCGTGAGAGCGATCGCCTCCGAGCAGGGAGGAGGTGAAGGAAGCCTCGAGCAGGCTCGAGTCGATCTGCATGCCGAGAGAGAGACCGAGTTCGTGAAGCTTGTCTTTGATCTCGTTGAGCGACTTTTTGCCGAAGTTGCGGTACTTGAGCATCTCCGCCTCGCTCTTCATGGCGAGCTGGCCGACGGTGGTGATGTTCGCGTTGTTGAGGCAGTTCGCGGCGCGCACGGACAGTTCGATCTCGTTCACGCTCATGTTGAGCAGCTTCTTGAGTTCGGCATTCTCTTCGCTTTGGGTCTCGGGGCGGTCTTCGATGAAGATGGCGTTGTCATCGTAGTTCACGAAGACATCGAGATGGTGACGGAGGATCGCCGAGGCCTGGAGGAGCGCATCGTGAGGTTCGATGCGTCCGTCGGTCCAGAGTTCGAGAATGAGCTTGTCGTAGTCGGTGCGCTGGCCGACGCGGGTGTTTTCGACGGCGTATTTGACGCGGCGGACGGGGGAGAAGATCGAGTCGATTGGAATCACGCCGATGGGCATGTCGGATTGCTTGTTGTCTTCCGAGGTGTTGAAACCGCGACCGACGCGCACCTCCATCTCGATGCTGAACTTCGTTGCACGGTCGAGAGTGCAGATGTGCTGCTCTTTGTTGACGATCTCGTATTGGGAGATTT
>CALDKL010000855.1 GCA_937898895.1 uncultured Verrucomicrobiae bacterium
CGGAATTGGTCCCACCCTCCCGTATTCGGCACCGCGACGGATCCCAGGAGGGGACCGTCGGGCGAGCCGGCGCGGAATTCGATGGTGCCTCCGACATTGCCGGAAGAGGCACGCACCTTCACGCGGCTGACATCGGCGAGGGGAATCGAGAAAAACCGGGCGAGGTGCCCGTGGGCGGTCGATCCGATCACTTTTCCTTGTTTCTTCGGACCCTCGAGCGAGTCGGCCAGCTCGGCCTCGAGTTTGCGGGTGCGCAGCTTCACGATGGCCTTGCCCGCGAGGGAGCCGGCAGGAGCTTTGCCGAGATCCGTGAAGGTCGCCTCGACGAGTCCGACGGCGAGCTTCCCGTCCTTCGGCGGGGTGATCTGCCCCTCGAGCCCGCGAGCCACCGTGGGGGTGGTCTGGCCCTCGGCCAGCGAGTAGATCCATTTCACCATCATGTGGACTTCATCGGCGGTATGTTGGGAATGGGGCAGCATGGGAATGAGTCCCCATACGTTCGCCGAACCTTTGATGACCCGATCGACCGAAACCTCCATCGCGCCTGGCTGGCCTTTGTATTTCTTCGCGATTTCCATCAGAGGAGGTCCCACCAGTTTCTGATCGACAGAGTGGCAGTTGAAACAGTCGGATTGCTTCATGCGCGAGAGGCCCGGATCGACGTCGCTGAGTTTGCCATCGGCTCCCGCCCAGGAGGAGCTGACGAGGGTGCGCACGGCAAATTCGCTTTCGTGTCCTTTCGAGGTTCCGTCTTCGGTGTCGTTCACCTCGAGGTGGAAGGACACCGGCTCGCCCGGCGTGAAGAAATCGCCTTCCTGCGGAGAAAGGAATTTCACGACGGGCACCGAGTTGCCCACGGTGACCGGCACGACTGCTTTGCCCTCGCCTCCCTTGTCGTCGCGGACGACAAGTTCGATGCGGAAATCCCCGGGGTCTTTCATCGTCACGACGGCTTCTTTTCCGGTGGAGAGAATCCTGTCGCCGAGACGCCATTCGTAGGTCACGGGGTCGCCTTCGTGGTCCTTCGATCCGGCGGCGGAGAGAGAGAGTTCGAGCGGCTGGAGGCCGGCGGTGGGCGAAACGGCGGCTTTTGTCACAGGGGCGAGATTGCCGCGCTGAAAACGGATGCGCACGAGCCGCGAATCGGCATTCGCACCCCAGGTCTCGCCGTAGTCCATGAGGTAGAGCGCCCCGTCCCTGCCAAAGAAGAGATCCACCGGTCGTTTGATCTGGAATCGACCGCTGCCGTCGTCCTCTCCCTGAGCAACTCGCGCTGCGGCGGTGAAGGGAAGGATTTCGGCGAGATGGCCGTTTTCATCAAGACGCGCCCAGTGGAGGAAGGGTCGCTGCCAGTCGTAAAAGAGGACCATGCCATCGAAGTATTCGGGAAAGCCGTCGGTGGTCTCGAAGGCGGGATCATAATGGAAGACGGGACCACCGCAGGCGGTGCGACCGCCTCTGCCGAGGATGGGGAATTCCGGCGAGTCGGAACCGGGGTAGTAGACAAAGGGTGCCTCTACCGGGGGCAGTTCCGCCAGTCCGGTATTGTTGGGGCTTTGGTTTACGGGATTCGCCTTGTCGTAGGCGACGCCGGGAATCTTCGCGGCAAAATCGTAATCGAGATAGACCCGGTTGCCGCGCGAATAGGGCCAGCCGTAGTTTCCGGGACGGCGGACCTGGTTGACGGTGTCAAATCCGCGGGGCCCGCGCTCTTGCTTGTCACTTCCGGCGTCGGGCCCGACATCGCCGACATAGAGGAAGCCCGTCTTTGCATCGATATTGAATCTCCAGGGATTGCGAAAGCCCATCGCATAGATCTCGGGTCGCGTCTTCGGCGTGCCGACGGGGAAGAGATTGCCCTCGGGGATCGTGTAGCCGCCTTCGGGAGTGGGGCGGATGCGCAGGATCTTGCCACGCAGGTCGTTGGTGTTGGCGGAGGATTTCTGGGCGTCCCAGGGATTGCGTCCGGGCCGTTCGTCGATGGGTGCGTATCCTTCGGAGTCGTTGAAGGGATTGGTATTGTCTCCGCTCGAAATGTAGAGGCATCCGTCGGGCCCGAATCTCAGGGTACCCGCATGGTGGCAACATTGCTCTCGTTGTTCGGGCCAGCTGAGCAGGTCCTTGCGCGAGGACGCGTCGAGTTTGCCTTCCTTCAGGGTGAATCGGCTGATGGTCTGGCCGTCGAAATCGGGCGGCGAGTGCATGAAGTAGATCCACGAATTCTCCGCAAACCCCGGGTCGAGAGCCATGCCGAGGAGGCCATTCTCCTGGGCTGTCGTCACGGCGATTTTGCCGATCTCGGAGACGAGCTTTGTCTTCGGGTCAAATCCCTTCACCGTACCGGCGATCTCGTGGAAGAAGATGCGCCCGTCAGGAGCCTCCTGCATCGTCATCGGCTGGGGCAGGTTCTCTGCGAGGATCTCGAAGTGAAATCGATAGTCTGGCGGAGCCTCTTCTCGGGCAGCGGCAGGGAGCATCGTCAGGGCGAAGACGGCGAGGAGATTTCGTGACATGGCGGCGGACAGAATCCTACTCGATGCACTGCGTCCGTCCAGTCGCCCGCCAGCACGGAATGAGGGGATCTCCGGATCGGAGCCTTCGCCCGCCACACCCGAGTTTGATCGGAGGCACCCCCCCGGATTCACCCAACTCCCGAAAGCGAGAAGAGGTCCGTTCCCGCGAATCCGTCAGAGGCGCTTTTCCGGAGATTGATTGCGGGGAAATTGGGTGGCATGGGTATCCGATGGATGGGTTCTCTGCCTTTCGGATGTTGGGTCTGCCGTCCCCCGGTCGGCCAGTGTCGCTGAATCTCTCCTCGAACATGCGAACGCTCGTCCTCCCCGCCTCGCTCGCCCTGTTTTTCTCTTTCTCGCATGCCGAAGATTGGCCCCGTTTCCACGGTCCGAACGGGTCCGGAGTGACGAGCGAAATGCGGATCCCCGTCCCACCGGAGGATGCGACAGTCCGCTGGACGATTGATCTGCCGGGAGTTGGACACGGTTCGCCGGTGATTCACGGGCAACGGCTTTTTCTCCTGTGCGCCACCGAAGCGCCCTCAAAAGGGAAGGGAAAGGGGAAAGGACAACGAAAGGGACGGGACAAGGGAAACGGTGGCCCGACCCCTCCCCGGGCGTCTCCCGACGGAGAGGCGACCGCACCCGTCGCGCAGCGCTGGATGCCACTCTGCCTGAGCACAAGGGATGGATCGATCCTCTGGCGCGATGAATTGTCGGGGGGCGATTTTTCGGGACACCGATTCAACAGTCCGGCCTCGACCACGCCTGCGGTCGACGGGAAACGGGTTGTCTTTACCTGGGGCACCGCCGAGAGCCTCACCATGGCAGCGTATTCCCTCGAGGGGAAACACCTTTGGAAACGCGACCTCGGGCCGGTTGCGGGCGGGCACGGTTTCGCTGCGTCTCCGGTGTTGCTCGGCGACCTCATTGTCCTCAACAACGATCAGGAGGATGCCCGGGGCGGCCTGCTCGGCATCGATGCCAACACCGGCGAGGTGAAATGGACAGTCGCCCGGCACAGCAAGCGACTCAGTTACTCGGTCCCCTGTGTCGTCCACCGCAGCGGTCGCGATCTGCTTGTTTTCACCAACTGGACGCACGGCTTCACCGTAGTCGATGCCCGCGACGGAGCGGTTGTTTCCGAAAAGAGCGTCTTCAAACAGGAGTCGAACGAACGGGCCATCAGCTCGCCGGTGGCCTGGCGGGATCTCGTCATCGGCACCTGCGGCTTCACCGCAAATCCCAAACATTGCGTGGCGATGCGTGTCGACGAGGCGGGGCAACTCTCGGAAGTCTGGCGGGTGGAGAAAAACGTGCCCCACATCCCGAGTGTCCTGGTCGTGGGTGATCGGTGTTACCTCTGGGATGATGCGGGGATCGTCTCGTGCCTTGATGCGGCCACGGGTCGGGAGATCTGGAAGGGCCGTGTGCCTGGTGTCGAAGGCCATTGCATGGGTTCTCCCGTGAGCGACGGCAGCTCGATCTGCAGCCTGGACGAAAGCGGCAACCTGCATGCCATCGCGACCGGAGACGCCCTCGCCCCGCTCGGCATGAGGCCGCTGGGCGACCCCTGCCGCAGCACACCCGCCTTCGGCGATGGGGCGATGTTTGTCCGCACCGTTCATCGGTTGTTTGCCTTCGAGGGAGCAGGGGCGAGGTGACTGGTGGCTCTGCGGTTCCATCACGGATGCACGCGAGGCACAAATCGGGGGTCGTCAAATTTCCCGCTTCCGCTACACTCTCCGCATGACCGAAACATCTCCCTGTTCCCGCCGATCCTTCGTCTCCACGACAGGGGCCGCGACCGTGGCCGCCGTGGCTGCATCGATGCACGAACGCTTTGCCCTCGCCGAGGAAGCCGCCGCCAAAGCCGGTGTCGCCGGAAAAATCAACCACTCGGCCTGCAAATGGTGTTACAAGGACATCTCGCTCGACGACCTCTGCACGGCGGGAAAGGAGTTCGGGCTCGGGGCGATCGACCTGATCGATCCGGTGGATTTCCCCACTCTGAAAAAACACGGGATGCACTGTCCTATGGTCAGTTTCCCCTCGGCCGAAGTCGAGATCGGCGGCGTGAAAAAGAAGATCGGCTCGATCCCCCACGGATTCAACCGAGCTGAGCACCACGACACCCTTTTTGCCCTCTACGAGAAGCTCATTGCCGAGAGCGCCGCCGCCGGTTTTACGAACGTGATCTGTTTTTCCGGCAACCGCGACGGGAGGGACGATGAAGAGGGTCTCGAACACTGTGCCGTCGGCCTGAAACGGCTCATGCCACTCTGTGAGAAACACGGGGTCACCCTGACGATGGAACTGCTCAATTCGAAGGTGAACCACAAGGACTACATGTGCGATCACTCCGCCTGGGGCGCGGCCCTCTGCGACAAGGTCGGATCGGAGCATTTCAAATTGCTCTACGATATCTATCACATGCAGATCATGGAGGGCGACGTGATCGCCACGATCCAGGCCCGGCACCCGTATATCAGCCATTACCACACCGGCGGGGTCCCGGGTCGCGCCGAAATCGACGAGACGCAGGAACTCTATTATCCCGCGATCATGAAGGCCATTGTTGCGACGGGATACTCCGGTTGGGTCGCGCAGGAGTTCATCCCGAAGCGCGAAGACAAGATCGCCTCGCTGAAGCAGGCGGTGCAGATCTGCTCGGTCTGAAGTGTCTTTGTCAGGGCAGCTTCCATTCCGCCCGGACGCGGGCGTACTCCGCTTCGGGGAGGAGGACGTACAGGGGGCGTCTCTCCGGAACGACCCACGCGATGAGCCGTTTCAGGTTCTCCTCGGACATCGTCGTGCATCCGAAGGTGGTGGCGTTGCCTCCGTTCCGCCAGATGTGGAAGAAGATGGAAGATCCCGCGCCCGGCTGGATGCGCGGATAGGCATTGTGGGCGATGAAGAGCTTCAGGGAATGGGCGTGATCCCCCTGTTTCATCTGCGCTTTCTTTTCCTCGCTGGTGGTCGGTTCGTGGTCGATGCGGAGGTACTGGTTGTATAGCGGCGAATTCACATCCTCAAACCAGAGGTCGCGTGTCGTGATCTGCACGTAGCTGAGCGAAGGAGCCTTTTGGATCGTCGGGGCATAGCCCCACGCACCACCGATGTCGAAGACACCCGCAGGGGCGCGGCGGTCGCCCTCCGTTTTTGTCTTGGCCCCTGCGGGCACCGGACTCAATCCGCGACCCCAGACGAGGCCGTTTTTGCCAAGGCGCCCCGTCCAGGGGGTTCCCACGGGCGCCCAGGGGCCTCCCGGCTGCCTTTCGTATTGGGTGAGTTTCACCTGGGAAGAATCCCAGCCGCTCGCCGTCCCCAGCAGCAACTGGGTCGATTGAGGCGGAAGCTCGAAGGCAAATCCCGGCAGGGAGAGCGCAAGAAGAAGTGCCGCTAACAGGAGATGTCGGGTCATTGGGGAAAATACTTAAGAAAAATTAGATTTTCCACACCGATTCGGGTTGGGGCGCATTTTTTTGGAAATCGTGAAGCTGCCTGGGTCCGGGACAGTGCCCGAATCCGGTGGAAAAGGGCAAGGTGGGACGGCAGGGAGATCGTTTTGTGCTCCCGAAATCGTGAAATTTCGATCCGGCGAACCGGGCGAGGGGCGTTCGAGGACGGGCGTGACGCGAATCAGGGAATGACAAACCGTCGCTCTCGCATAGCCTCCGCTACTCGCATGAAACTGCTGTGTCTCCTCGCACTCACTGCGTCCGCGACTTTCGCCGCCGATGCGAATCGCCTCACCTATCTCGACGACACTTCGCCATTCTGGCCCTCTCCCCAGTCGCCGAAGCTAACAACACCCCAGTGGATCGGCGAACCGGGCGTGGATGCCGTGGTCGTGCTCGCCATCGACGATATGCGCGATCCGGCGAAATATGAAAGGTTTCTCCGACCCATCCTCGACCGCCTGAAGCGCATCGATGGTCGGGCCCCGGTGAGCATCATGACGAATGTGATCACGCCGGACGACCCACAGTTGCAGTCCTGGTTGAAGGAAGGCCTCTCGCTCGAGACTCACACCCTCGCCCATCCCTGCCCGCTGCTCGGGAAGAAGTCGCTTGAAGAGGCCACGAAGACGTTCAGTGGTTGTGTGGACCTGCTCGCGAGCGTGCCGGGGAATCAACCGATCGCCTTCCGCATGCCGTGTTGCGATTCGATGAATTCCGCGAGTCCGCGCTTCTTCGCGGAGATTTTTCCGCGCCCGAGTGAAAAGGGGCATCGCCTTGCGATTGACTCGTCCGTCTTCACGCGGCCGCCGGGCGAGCGCTTCGCCAAATACTTTCCCGATGCCTACCGCCCGCCGATGAAGAAGCCGCTCGGCGACTACGCAGCCTGGATCGAAGATTATCCCTACCCCTATGTCATCGGCGGAGTGTGCTGGGAGTTCCCGTGCATCGTGCCGAGCGACTGGGAGGCCTTCAACATTCTCGGGGCCAATTCACCGACGGCGCTCGAGGATTGGAAGGCCGCGCTCGATCGCATCGTCGAGCAGCGCGGCGTGTTCACCGCAGTCTTTCATCCGCATGGCTGGAGTTCGCCGCAGCAATGGGTCGAGTTCATTGATTTCACCCAGGCGAAATACGGGAAGCGCGTGAAGTTTCTCAACTTCCGCGAGGCGCACGAACGGTTGGAGAAGTTTGCTCCGCTCGCGAGCGGTGCTCGGCTGCTGGATCTGGATGGGGACGGTCGGCTCGACGTGGTGAACGAGGCGCATCTGGTCGGCGCGAACTACGGCATCGTGCGCGACGGGGCGGTTTCAGCGATCACGAAGTCCGCCGGGTGGACGTGGAAATCGGGAATCTGGCAGCGGGACGATGCGCTCGCAGGTGAGGGCCGACTGCGCGACCTGGATCGCGATGGCGTGTGCGAGCGGCTTGCTCCCGATGGCACCCTATTTGCATGGAAGGACAACCGCTGGCAGGTCGCCGACTTCGCCCTGCCCGAGGGCATCGCGCCGCTCGATGCGCAGGGGCGCGACAACGGACTGCGCTTTGTCGACCTCAACGGCGACGGCTTCGATGACGTGATCCAGTCAAACGACGCGGGCTACGCGGTGTGGCTGTGGGCCGGGGTGGTGAAAGCGGATCTCGGCTGGAAACACGGCTGGCCGCACCTGGTGCGCCAAGGCCCCGCCGATGCGAACGCCAAGGTGCTGCCCTTCGTGAAAGACGGTCGCAACTACGGCGCGTGGTTCCATCGCGGCTCGATCGTGTGGCAGAACGAATTCGTGGCGACAAGCGAGAGAGAATCGGTGAGCCGCACCTTTCGGGAGATCATCGCCTTCGATGTGCCGCCGGATTCTCCGCC
Source organism: uncultured Verrucomicrobiae bacterium (assembly GCA_937898895.1). GTDB lineage: Bacteria > Verrucomicrobiota > Verrucomicrobiia > Verrucomicrobiales > DEV007 > Arctic95D-9. The sequence goes on from CALDKL010000855.1 coordinate 7,836, forward strand.
CGAGGAAGCGTTGAAATCCTTTCGCCTGCGGCCCGGCTTCGCCGCAGAACTGGTCGCAAGCGAGCCATTGATCGAAAGCCCGGTGGCCTTTGAGTGGGACGCACAGGGGCGCCTGTGGGTTGTCGAGATGCGCGATTATCCGCTCGGAGTGGATGGCAAGGGCAAGCCCGGTGGCGCGGTCAAAGTGCTCACCGACTCGGACAGAGACGGGCGTTACGACAAGGCGACGACCTTCGCCGACGACCTGCCCACCCCGAATGGACTCATCCCGTGGCGTGACGGCGTGCTCGTCTCCTCGGCACCGAGCATCCTCTTTCTCCGGGATACGGACGGCGACGGGCGTGCCGACGAGAAACGCGTGATCTTCACCGGCTTCACCGAGGGCAACCAGCAGCATCGCTTGAACGGTTTCGAGTGGGGACTCGACGGCTGGCTCTACGGAGCGAATGGCGACAGCGGCGGCGAGATCAAGGGCATCAACATCAGCAGGCGCGACTACCGATTTCGTCCCGACACGGGCGAGTTTGAGCCGGAGAGCGGACAAACCCAATTCGGGCGGCGACGCGACGACTGGGGAAACTGGTTTGGAAACAACAATCCGAACTGGCTCTGGCACTACACGATTGCCGATTCGCATCTGCGGCGGAACCCGAAGCTTGCCGTGAACACTACCAAGCAGATGCTCGCGAACTATCCCGACTCGAATCGCGTCTTCGCCGTCAGTGAACTGCCGATTCGATTCAACCAACCGCAATCCGCCGGCCATGTGACCAGCGGCTGCAGTCCGTGCCCCTATCGCGATGCGTTGTTCGGGCCGGGCTTTGCGACGAGCGTCTTTTCGTGCGAACCGGTTCACAACGTCGTGCACCGCGAAGTGCTCACGCCGGATGGCGCGACCTTCACGAGCAAACGGGCGGACGACGAGCAGGATCGCGAATTTCTCGCGAGCACCGATCCGTGGTTCCGCCCGGTGCATCTGAAGACCGGTCCCGACGGCGCACTCTATGTCGCGGACTTCCATCGCTTCGTAATCGAGCATCCCGAGTGGATCGCGCCGGAGACGAAGGGTCGGCTCGATCTGCGCGGCGGAGCGGACAAAGGACGCCTTTTCCGGGTTTTTCCGACCGGAGCGAAGCTGCGTCCGATACCGAATCTCGCAACGCTCGACAATGCCTCGCTCGCCGCCGCGCTCGACAGCCCGAGCGGCTGGCAGCGCGATACCGTGCAGCGTCTCCTGACCGAACGCGAGGCAAAAGACGTCGCGCCGGTGGTGCGCGGACTCGTCGCCAAGGCACGCACCGCAAAGGTGCGGGTGCAGGCGCTGGCGACGCTCGACACGCTGCACGCGCTCGATGCAGACACGCTCGCCGCCGCCCTGCGCGACAACGATCCGCACGTGCGGGTGCAGGCACTGCGCGTGAGCCCTTCGCTGACCGAGGCAATGCTCGCGTGCGTGGACGACATCGACTTTACCGTGCGCCACCAGCTCGCCCTGGCGCTCGGCAATTTCCGCGATGAGCGCGCGAACGCAGCCCTCGCGAAGCTCGCCGAGCGCGATGGCAATCAGGCGCAGATGCGCATTGCGATCCTGTCGTCGCTCACGCCGGATAGTGCGCTCTTCGCGAAGCTGAACACCGCGTCGAAACCGACCGCCGCCCCCGCCGTGGTGCTGCCGAAGCCGAGCACGCCCGACCGCGCGAAAGTCGTCGCGAGCTATGGCAGCGTTGCCGATTTGAAGGGCGACGCCCGGCGTGGGCACGAGCTGTTCAGGCAGCAGTGCCTCATCTGCCACCGACTCAAGGGCGAGGGCATGGAAGTCGGCCCCGATCTCGCGATGACGTCGGACAAACCCACCGACTGGATGCTTACCGCGATTTTCGATCCGAACGCAGCGATCGAAAATCGATTCAGGGCGCAGACACTTCGGCTCAAGTCGGGTGCGGAGATGTCAGGCCTCATTTCCGAGGAAACGGCGAACAATGTTGTGCTGAAGCTGCCTGGCGGCGTCGAGATGCCTGTGCTGCGCGAGGACATTGCCAGCCAGACGGCGATCCATCGCTCGCTGATGCCCGAAGGGATGGAGACGGTCATGAAGCCTCAGGATGTGGCCGATGTGATCGCCTGGATTCGGGCGAAATAGGGTTCTCCGAGGGAGTGAAGAGGGTCTTTTCCCGGTCCGCTCCGGAAGGCCTGCCGCCTTCTCGCTGGTGGCGAATCGGGCACCATCGCCCGAGCCGACTGCGGCAAGGCCAGCGAATCGGATTGCAAAGCGTATTCCTTTGGCGTGAATTCTCGCCATGGAAAATGAACCAATGGAAAAGGTCGGAGTCATCGGGCAGGGGATCATCGGCAGCCGCGTCGCCGAGCGCCTCCGTCAGTCGGGACGCGAGGTGTACGTGTGGAGCCGGACGCCAAAGCCGCTCCCCAATTTTCTCGGATCCCCTCGTGAGATTGCCGAAATCGTCGACGTCATCCAGATTTTTGTGAGTGACAGCGAGGCGCTGAGGCAAGTGCTCGACGCGATCCACGACCGGATCGAGCCGCGCCACGTCATCCTCGCGAACGGCACCTTTGATCCCGCTACGGTGGTGGAGGTCTTTCAGCGGGTGAGGGAGAAAGGGGCCGCGTTTCTCGACGCGCCCTTCACCGGGAGTCGCCTCGCGGCGGAGGCGGGCGGTCTGGTTTATTACGTCGGTGGCGATGCCCGGGTTCTGGAGAAGGTCCGCCCCATTCTGGAAGCCAGTTCCAGGACGATCCTCCATCTGGGAAAGGTCGGCGAAGCCGCTCTCCTGAAGTTGGCCACAAACATGGTCTCTGCGGCGACGGTCGGCATCCTCTCGGAGGCCTACGGACTCGTCGCCCGCGCGGGAATCGATCCGGAACGCCTCCGTGAGGCCATCGAGCCAAACGCTTGCTGTTCTCCCCTCGTCGGAATGAAACTGCCGAGCATCCTCAAACAGGATTACGAACCGCATTTTTCCCTGAAGCACATGTTCAAGGACTCCCAGTATGCCCTGAATCTCGGCAAGCAGATCGGGGTGGAGCTTCCCGTGCTCTCGACGACTGCGAGCGTGATGTTCCGCTCGATTCAGAAAGGGCGTGGCGATCACGATTACTCGGCGGTGGCAATGACCTACCAGGAGGAACATTCCCGATGAGACGGACACCGGAGGTGCCGGGATGGGAAGGCCGCTGGCGTCGGATGGAGGATCGATGTCTCTTCCGCCTGAGCGGACCAGACCGGGTCCGCTTTCTCAACGGCCAAGTGACAAACGACGTCGCGAAACTCGAACCCGGGGAATCACTCGCCGCCTGCCTCTGCTCAATCAAGGGCAAGGTCGAGGCCCTGGTCTGGATCCACCAGTGCGGCGAGGCGATCTTGTTGGATGGGGAAGCGGCCCAGCGAGAGTTTCTCCAGGCACGGCTCAACCGATACCTGATCGCAGATGATTGCGAGATCGAGGATCTCACCGACGACTGGGTGATCCTTCACCACTTTGATCCTTCCTGCGGCGGCGTGCGCAGTCGGCGACAAGTCGAGACGGGATGGGATCTCCTCTTGCCCGTCGGGGAAGAGGTTCCGCTTTCCACTGACCGCCAAATCCCGGAGTCCGAGTGGGCTCTCGGAGAGATCCAGGCGCGAATCCCGCGATCCGGCTGCGAGATCACGGGAAATGAGTTTCCTTCTGAATTGGGACTCGATGCTTGGGCGGTCGACTTCCACAAGGGTTGTTATCTCGGACAGGAAATCGTCTCTCGTATCCGCAGTGTCGGACGGACAAAACGGCAACTGGCGGCAATCCTTGCCTCCGAGCCGCTCGAGCAGGGAGATGCACTCGTCGATCACTCCGGAAACCGGGGCCGCGCCACTCGAAAAACTCTCAAATCGGGAGAAAAAGTTTTCCAGGGTCTCGCTCTCTTCGAGGATGACGGTGTTTTTACCGGCTCCGTTGATCTTCAACGAGTTGTGACGGCAAAAGGCGTGAATATTCCACCCATATAACGGCGGCAAAGATCGTTTCTTAGAGCAAAAATGATTTTTTTTTGTTGCGAACAGGAAACATCTAAACCAATGTCACCCCGTCCTCGGAACCCTTTCGTGAACCCCCGTTCTGCGGTAAGGCGATTGCTAAGGGAATTGAGGATTGGGCGAATGCCCATTTTGAACAGGTTATTACGACCACATCTCAAACCAAGGGAAACAAAAGACTTATGAAGAAAACCATTCTGGTTGCAACTATCGGCGCGTTGACGCTCGGCGTGAACGCGGGAGACTGGGGGAAAGCCCCTGTGGACAAAACCCCAATCGAAGAGTGCGTCGATCTCGGCGGAAAAATCTCTGCCGGTTACATGACCGACTACATCTTCAAGGGAGTCCGCCTCGCTGGTGACAGCGCTTGGACCGACGTGAACTACACCACGGACGCTCTCCCGATCCCGGTCACCGTTGGTGTCTGGTATCTCAACGGGATCAATGAAGATGGTCTCGGTGGCGGTTTCGATGAACTCGACCTGTATGCCAGCGCCGCCCTCGGCACCTTCGCTGGTTTCGACGTGTCTCTTGACTACACCCACCGCATCTATCCGGAAGTCCGCAGCAACGGTCTTGCCGTCCCGGCGACTCGTGGCATCGGATACGGCGAGCTTGGTCTCGACGTCAAGCGCAGCCTTGGCTTCGCCGACGTTCTCTTCCAAAGCAACTACGCGATGGGTGGTCTCTTCAACGGCTGGTATCATCAGCTGGGTCTTGAGCGTTCCTTCGACCTCACCGACAACATCGACCTCGTGCTCGGTGCCGGTGTTGGTTACAGCGACAACTACTTCCATCCCCTTGCTCCGAACGGAGAAACTCCTCGCGACAGCGGCTGGAACCACTACTACGTGACTGCTTCTCTCCCGATCCAACTGAACTGCCGCACCACGCTGACCCCCTACGTGGGTTATGTGGGTGGCCCCGACAGCTGGATTGCCGATGGAATCAACCCCACTGCTGTTGACCCGCAGTCCGATGTCATTCACGGCGGTGTCTCCCTCAGCGTCTCCTTCTGAGATCTGATCGAACAAAGGGAACAGTTTTTACTCAACCTTGGTGCAAACCGCCTCTCCTCACGGGGAGGCGGTTTCTTTTTGTACCCGGACGGCCTATCGTGGCGACGCTTGGATCATGGCAAAGGAGAAGGTAGTACAAGTGCTAATCGACGGTGCCACGAGCGATCTGAGTTTTACCTATCTGGAGCCAGAGGGGCTCGACTTGCAGCCGGGGCAGCGGGTGCGAGTGCCGCTGCGGAATCGCAGTGCGGTGGGAACGGTCACCGGAGTGGACCTGATCGATCCGGCGACCCTGGGGTATCCGATCAAACCGGTGCTGGCAGCGGTGTCAGAGGATCCCTTTCTCACGCCGGGTCTGATGAAACTCGCCGAGTGGATCTCGACCTTCTATCTCGCACCCATCGAGACCGTGATTCGCACGATGCTCCCGAAGCCATCGCGAGGTGAGGAGGAGAAGCGGAAGACCGAGAAGGCCTTCGAATTGTCGGTGGCGGTCAACGAGGAGATTCTGGCCAGTCTCGGGGCGCGGCAGGGAAAGCAGAGAGAAGCACTCGCCCTTTTGGCAGAACGGAGCCCGCGGAGTCTTCAGGAACTCACAGGTGAACTCGGAATCTCTCGGTCTGCCCTCAAGTTGCTCGAGGAAAAGGGCTGGGTGCGGGCCATCGACCGCATCGTGTCGCGCGATCCGCTCGAAAGTGTCGCCTATGTCGCGTCGGCCCCGCTCCTCCTGAACGAGGAACAGGCGACCGCACTCGAACAGATCAAAGCCTCCATGAGGCGTCTCGAGGCGGGGGATCAATCCAGGCCAATCCTCCTTCACGGGGTCACCGGGAGTGGCAAGACCGAGGTATATCTCCAGGCGATTCAGCACGCCATCGAGGCGGG
>CALDKL010000856.1 GCA_937898895.1 uncultured Verrucomicrobiae bacterium
TATCCTCCAACGTCGTTTGGGCTCCGGGAACCGTGTTCACCGGGGTGTCGTTGACGGCATTGACCGTCACGTTCACCGTCGCCGTCTCGGTCACTCCTCCCGAGGTCACCGTGTAGGTGAAGGAGTCGCTTCCGTTGAAGTTCGCGTTCGGGGTGTAGGTGATTGAGCCACTGCCCGCATAGGTCACCGTCCCGTTGGCTCCCTGGGTCACCGCCGTCACCACTCGACCCGCATTTTCAAAACTGTCCGCGCTGCCGCCTCCCGCTCCCGTGATCGCATTGAAAGTGATCGCGCTGTCCTCGTTCACCGAGACACTGTCGCCGACGATGTCGGCCACCGGCGTCACATGCATCGCCACGGTGTCGCTGTCGGACGCTGTGCCGTCGCTGGTCAGCACCGTCAGGTTGAACGGCGTCGATGGTGTGCCCGTGTTGTAATCCGATGTCGGCACATAGGTGATCGTCGCCACCGCCGCATTGATCTGCGCCGCCGTTCCGCTGATGGTCACGGTGGCCGTTCCGTTGTTCGTGATCGTGGCCCCGCCTCCCGTTACCACCGAGAGCGTTCCCGCTGTCGAGGGGATGGACAGGGTCGTTGTCAGGGTACCTCCGTCCACATCGGCCACCGATACTCCCGTGATCGACCGATTCGTATCCTCCAACGTCGTTTGGGCTCCGGGAACCGTGTTCACCGGGGTGTCGTTGACTGGGGTGATTGAAAGTGTCAGCGTCGAGGTATCCGTTCCGCCAAATCCATCCGATACCGTGTAGGTGATGACCGGGATGGACCCCGTGTAGTTCAGGGCTGGAGCAAAGGAATAGGATCCATTCGCGTTGATCGTGACCGATCCGACTCCGGAGATCGCGTAGGCCGTTCCGATGACGAAGGGGCCGGGTTGGCCAGCCACGCTGAATGCGCTGACGACGAGCGTATTTCCGTCCGGGTCGGTCGCGTTGGCAAGAAGCCCGGAGGCCCCGTTGACGTTCAGCGTCACATCTTCCGTTACCGAATTGGTCTCGTTGCCATCCGTCGGAGCCGCATTGGGCTTTCGGAAAAGAAGGTCACGGACCATCGGAATCGCATTGGTTCCGTCGGGATTCAGAGTCGGAGACTTGGAAAGGTTGAACACCGAAGCGTTCCAGTTCTGATCGTTTGCATCAAATCCATCATTCGCATTCGTGCCCTCGAAGATGTCGAGGAGGCCGTCGCGATCCGAATCGGTCGTCGAACTCACCGACGTCGCCTGTCCGTCCCCGCGCTCTGTGATGTCGTTGCTCCCGTCATTGTCGCTGTCGCTGTCCCGGTAGTCAGCAGTGCCATCGCTATCGGTGTCGACCGGAGTGAGACCGACACTGGCGGAAGCGGACGCATCGGCATCGTTGGCATCGTAGACATTATCGAGTCCATCTCCGTCGGAGTCGGTTCCCGAGGGTGCCACATAGGAAGCAGTCGCCTGGGCCTCGATGTTGTCCGTGACACCATCGTTGTCGGAGTCCAGATCGAGTCTGTCGACGGTTCCGTCCGCGTCCGTATCTCGATCGACATAGGAGGTGGTGTAGTAGGTGATGGGCAGGGTCGTGAAACGGAAGGTCGTAACTTGATCCATCGGAAGGACACAGTCCGTTCCGTAGACGCGGAAGGTACTGACCGCAGTATTGAAGGTGAACGTGCCCTGGTAGTTGTTTTCCACGGTCCGCGCCGGATTGATGATGACATCGCTGATGGCACCCTGCGCCCGGAGGTTGGCGAAGCTGACTGTCTCTCCGGTGGCGGCGGTGGCAGCGGTTTCTCCCGCAGCGTTATTGGTGTAGGCCACCAGCCCCCCTCCGCCATCGGTGTTGGTCAGGCTGCTCCAGGAGCCCAACTGATCGAGCGCGAGTGCGTCGACGTATTGATTCCAGTCAAAATTGTCCAGATCGGTAAAGCGGACTCCCTGGACGTGAACGGTGCCTGTGGGGGAGGTCACGGTGACGCGGATCGATTCCGCCGTTCCGGAACTGTTGTCGGTCGTGACGGAGTCTCCCGAGATCACCGCCCCCAGCACGTTCGTGATCGACACGGTGATCGTTCCATCGGTGAGAATGATCTGGGGCTGTCCATTGACCAGCGGAGCAGCGGCCGAGAGGGCCGCATCATACGCCAGCGTGCTTGTCGTCGAGGAGGAGGTGATGAGATTCATCTCGTTCTGATCGAGGATTCCATCCCCGTCGTCGTCGAGATCATTGTCGTTGACGACACCGTCGGCATCAGAGTCCAAAGTCACTGCGACCGTAGATACGGCCGTGTTCGAGTTCCCCGTTCCATCGTACACGGTGAGGTTGATGACCCGATTTCCGGCCACATTCGAGGTCGACGAGAACCGGATCAATTCGAGGGCGGTTTCATATTGCGCCTTCGTTGCATTCCCACTCAAGGTCAGCACACCCGTGTTGGGATTGTACGACGATGCGGTGATTCCAGGAGGAAGTGCTCCCCCCACCTGGAGAAGGTCGCCCGGCTGGAAGTTGGAAAGAGTGATCGTTGCCGACTGCAGGTTCGTGTCATCACCATCCGTGATGCCGACATTGGCACTGGTGATCGCCACCGGTGTCGCATTGGTCTGGTAGCTGGTGGAAAAACTCGCTTGCTGCCCCTGCACGGAGACATTGTCGATTGTGAGGACTTCGTTGTTGTCTCCCGTGCCTCCCGTAAGACGGATGCGGAAGACGGTATTGGCCGATCCCGTCATCCCGAGGCTGTAGGTTCTCGTCGCAGCACTGTCGTCGACGAAACTCTCCAGTGTCGTCCAAGAACCTCCACCGTTGGTCGAGTATTCGATGATGAACGCATCATCGGCTTCCAGATTTCCGCTGGTTGAGTAGTCGAGTGTGAGCGTCGGGTTGTAGTATCCCGAGAGATTCACCGCCCGAGTCACCGAAGGCAGCTTGTCGAATTCCCGCAAGATCATCGTACCCCCGGTCCACTGTACATCATTGCCGTCGGGATCGTTTGCCTTGGTCCAGTTTCCGGCCCAGCCTGATCCCCCACTGGCTGAATTGGAGGAGAAGTCATCGGAGGCCACTGTGATGGGATCCGCCGTGTTCAAATCGAGGATCGGAGCCGCTCCGGTGAGCAAGCCCTGCCATGACGTCAGAGACAGGCTTCCCGCCTCCACCGATCCGATCTCGGTTTCCAATTCCCAGTCCCCACCCAGCCCGGCATATCCCGTGTCGTCCGTAGATGCGGCCACGTCCGCCCCAGTGATCGCGGACAGCAACCTTGCTGCCTCCAGGCCCGGTTCGCCAGCCGTGAAATCACAACCATAGATGAGGAGATCCGACTGGGAGCCAAGGCTCCTGCCAATCGACTCGAGCCACTCCCGGTGAGATCCCTCCATCGAATCCGCATCGAGCACGGTTTGCCCAAGATACAATTTTCCTTCTTCGCCGTGGCCGATCAGGTGGATCGCATCGATGCCCGTTTTGCCCGCGAGGGTCTCGGCGATCTGTCGGACCCCATCGCTGTCGCCATCAATCCGGTGGACTTCGTAGGCCGGATCCAGATTGGAGATCAGGTACTCATACCCCTCCACCCCGGAGGAAACAAAGACGATCTCTCGACGTTCGCTCGTCTCGAGATCCGCCGCGTAGAAATTCAATTCACTGAGAATCGCGTGCGCCATCTCCGGAGCCGCATCGTTTTCGGAGCCCGCCACCGAAGGTTCCGCAACTACGGGCGCCTCCTCCTGGACCGACGGCGGTTCATGATGCGCGTCTCTATGATCTTCCATCGGTTCCGCAACGGTGGCTGAAAAGAGAACACGAGGCTCGACAGGCTCGAACTCGATTTTGGCCGAAGGCGTAGATCGATCCGCGTTGCGTTGGAACGGTTTGAGAAACCACTTCATGACAGGTCAGGGGACGGAATGGGAGAATGGGAGTTTTTTAGACTCCTTAAATATAAAATTTATAACTTCACCTTGCAAATGAATTTCTATAATTACCAGAAATAATTCATATCGCATTCACGATTAACACATTGCGTTGAATCAGTTTCTTTGGAGCCGGGTAATCAACCGTTCAAAAGAACGCCTCCCGGAAATCCAAGCCAGTTTCGCGAGCGTGGCTTGCTCCCCGGCGTGGGCAACGACCATTCCGACTTCCCCCTCTTTCAGATCCCCGGCTCCCGGATCCATTGCGGCGCGGAATTCGAAACGCGGTTCGATCAGTTCATATTCCGATGCTTCCCCCTGACTCGCTCCTGGTTCGGGGATCGGCTCCCCCGCCCCGCTTCGCTGACGGACCGGCAGCGGCCCTCCGGCGGGAGCGATCAGCGCAAAATGGGCCACTTCCAATCCTGCCTTCGGAATCGAGTCCTCCAGCTTCGCGGAGTGAGTGGCGAATCGTCCGCGAGGTCGAAAGCTCACGGATTGCCGAGTTGTCCTCGATTGTTCAAAGGGGCCTCGATCTTTGGGTTCTGCCAGGATGACCAGTTCGCGGCGGTTTTCCTCGACGACGGAGACGAGAAGGCGCCCCGCTTCGATCCAGGTGCCCTGGAGCAGCTCGAGGTGGCGGGCATCGATCGTGCCATCGCGGGGGGCCCGCAGATCCAAAGTCGCCACATGACTCCGCAGCTCCCCGGCGGTTTCCTCCAATCCCGCGAGGTGTTCTTCTTCCGCCAGGGCAGCGGCAACCTCCCCTCCTTCGAGCAGGGCATCATGACGCAATTCACTGCGCCCGATCTCGGATTCGAGGCGCGCGAGCCGCGCCTGCTCCTCGGCATTCTCGAGACGCAATAGGAGATCCCCTTTCACAACGCGATCCCCCGCTTTCACCCTGAGTTCGGCCAGAAAACCGGGACATGCCGCCCGAACTTCGCCACCTCCCACATCGCGCACCACCGCCGGAGCGCTCACGGAGGGAGTGATCTCAACGGCAAACAGGACCATCCCGAGCAGGCCGACCATGACGGCCAGTCGGAGGAAAAGGCGTACCGGTCTCAGGCCTTCCGCAGTTGCGGATTTTTTCAGATATCGAATCGCCGAGAGGCCGGATTGGAGAAACGCGGCAACGAGCAACGCAACCGCGAGAAGCAGACCCGCGCCTTCCAGCAACATCGCAAGAGAAACGATGATGCCGAAGAAGACCACCGTTTTCCAGACCCAAGCCGCGAGGCCGTAGAGCACAATGATCCCGAGCGGCTCCCCGCGACGAAGGGGAAACTCGGCCTTCTTCATCCCCAGAATCCACCTCCGAAAGATCCAGCTCGTCGTATTCTGGCCCTTTCCGTAGAGATTGGGAATATCGAGCAGATCCGAGAGCAGGTAATAGCCGTCGAAGCGCATCAAGGGATTTGCATTGAACAACAGCGTCGTCACGCTCGAAAGGACCACGACCTGATGCAAGGCTGCGGAGAGAACACCAGGCCCGACCCGGGCCCACAGGATCGCGGCGAGGGCAGCGAGAAACAGTTCGCCATACATGCCGGCAGCGGAAACGGCGATGCGGTGCCAGCGCGAGGGGAACGCGGTGCTCGAGGAGGCATTGACATAGCCCAGCGGCGTGGTGAAGAGGAGCAGCGTCACCCCGGCCTCCGGAACGGCCCCTCCGAACCTGCGACACACGAACCCGTGCCAGCACTCGTGGAAGGTTTTCAGGACGAGCCAGAGCCCGCCGAGAATCCACAGATTCCCAAAGTCGAACAATCCTGACAATTGCGCCGAAAAGCGTTCCTTCTGATCGTAGATCGCCGCCGCACCGGCGAGGACGGCGACAATCCAGAGGATCGCGAACCACGGACCGACGAGCCATCCCGCCGTGCGGGCGAGCCAGTCGAAGAAGCGATCCGGATTGCCCAGCGGCACCTTCAGAAAGGCGGCCTGGCTCAGCCGACCAAGCGCCCGCTTCGACTCCTGCGGTCGGTTCACCTCCTCCCAGACTCGATCCGCGTGGGCCGCTCCCTCCACCTCGACAAGCCCCGCATCGACTAACATTCGCACGAGCGAAGTCGCCTCGGCAGCCTCGAGGGCGAGGCGCGGATCCCGCTTTGCCGCCGTCGCCACCAGAGCAGAGACCGAGCGGCGCCCATCGAACTCCTTCACAAACTCATGTTCCCGACGACCTAGCCGGTAGAACTTTCCCTGCACGGGATCTTCGAGCAGATAGGAGGCCTCTCCCCTCACCTCCTGGAAGGTCCAGCGCAGGTCGCGCCGCAGGCGCGGCCTCGCCGCCTCGATCTCGCGGACGGCAAAGTCGGGACTCTCTCGGGGAGTTGGCATGTTGCTTTGTCAGGGTTTCCGCAGGCTCACCAGAGGTGGTATCGCAGGGCCAGCCAGGCATCGCGCAGCCAGATCCAGGCCAGCGGACGGCGCGGCCCCTCGATCTTCGCCTTGCCCTCGAGTCCGGCGCGGAGTCGTCCCGCCGGGTTTGCGATCTCCGCCTCGCAGAGAAACACATTCCTGTCGTCTATCCATTCCGACTTCGGTGCGACCCGCAGGATCGCACTGTGCAGCGTCTCGTTCGCATTCGATTCGAACTTCAGAGTGACGTGCGCCGCCGGATTCACCAGCGGCACGTCGGTTGCCTCCACCGCGATCTCGGCGACGAGATGTTCGAGGGGACCCACTTCAAAAAGGGGATCTCCCACCCGCATCGGAGCGCCTTCGGATCGCTCGAGATCGCCCCGCAGGATCAGTCCATTGATCGGAGAGCGCACCTCCAGGTGTTTTCTCCGGTACTCGAGCAATTCGATTTCGTGGGAGAGACCTTCGGCCTCGAGTGCCGCCATCCGCGCTTCCGCGATCCGACCTTCGGCGAGAGCCTGATCCGATTCCTTCGCGGCGCGTTCCCGATTGGCGACGGCCTCGGCAAGCTGCGAGCGCAACTCCCTCCCGTCCATCTCGGCGAGCAACTGCCCCTCGGTGACCACCTCGCCGGCCCGGGCCGTGGCCCGCAGCAGGACACCGTCGAAGGGAGCTGCGATGACCCGCCGGACGACGGGCTGCAATTCACAGGTCGCCCGCACCGGGTATGGCAGCGGCAGGAGCGTCCCAAGGCCTGCGACAGCGGCGATCCCCCCCAGAGTGCGGCGCACCTTCTTCGTCCCGCGTCTCCAGAGCCGCACAATTGGCCCGAGCACCGATCCCGGCTTCGCTCGATAGAGGAGCGCGAGGAGCGATGCCACCTCCGGACTCGCCGCCTCGATGAGAATCCGTTTGTTCCCAAAATCCGGCGGCTCCGATTTCCAGAGAAACAAACACGCCCCGCGCGTCACTCCCTCTGCGTCGTTCAAGGGAAGGCAAATGGATACGGCGGGATCGAACCATTCGCGCAAAGGGATCGCCACCGGAGCCGCCGAGGGACCCGATCCGTGATGCCCGTCCCTCTGGTACACCAGGGTGCGTCCCTGATGCGCCGCCTCGGCCAGGTGGGAAAACAGTGCCCGGCGACCCGGCGAATGACTCTCGACCGGTCCGGTCTCACCGGATACCGCCACGAGACGGTGGCCATGCCAGGACTTCAGGGACAAGGCGACCGTTTCACATCCGAAAATCTCGCGGAGGTGATTGGCAAGTCGCCGCCCGCATTCAGAAAAATCGACCCCGCTCGCAGCGGCCCCCGGCAGTTCGATGAGCGCGGCGATGCGTTCGAACTGTGCTCGCATCCGCCCCGTCTCGCTCCGGGCGAGAGACACGAGACGCAGCAGACTCGCCATTTGCAGCGCGGCCAATCCCGCGGCCTCGCCCCGGTGTTGCAGTTCCTGCGCCCGGCAAAGAACAGCACTGGCCTGTCCTCCCTCGATGGATGGCACGGCGACGACGAGACAACGCCCTCCGGCGAGTCGCGTCTCCGCCACCACCGCCTCTCCCTTTCGAACCGCCTCGCGGGCGACCGGATCACAAGCCTGTTGCAGAAGATCTCCTGCCGCCTGGAGAAATCGCCCCTGCAGGACCGCCGCCGGCACCGCCAGTTCCGGAAACAGCTGGATCCCGCCTGTGGACTCGTCACCCAGTTCATCGGCAGACAAGGCAATGCCCGAATCGACACGAAAGAGAACACATCCAAGCCCTCCGTGGAGGCGGTTGACGGTGTCCAGGGCCGCAGGCAGCCCCTGCTCCTCCTCCATCTCCGCGAAGGTTCCAAGCAAACCGACAGGAATCGGCGGGGTCAAGGTCCGCAGGCCCACCTCCCCAACCGCCTTTCCAGGGGACTGGCCACGACGAAGCCGAGTCGCCCCGGCGACGACCGGGGCCGACGCGGGACGAGAGGATGGATCGGGCTCGGGTCCTGAGTTCACAATTTCTATAAAAACAAAAATTAAGAAAATGAAAATGTAAACCCCTTTTCGTCCTGCCTCCCTGTCTTTTGGGCGTGCTGGTGGGGACCTGACCCGGTTGAATCGACCGTCCGAGAGGGTTCACTCGAGAACCTGGATGCCTTCCGCCGCAGCGGGAACAGGGGCACCGGGCGCGGAAGGGGATTGCTTCCTCGGCGTAGACTCCATCGTGGCGGATTGGCCGATTTTCGGCGTGCCTTCCACGAAGTCGGCGGTCAAAAACGATCCCTTGCGAGCCGGGCTCACCTTCACCGTGGCGATCGGCTCCCCCTGGCTCCCGCGAATCGTCAGCAGAGTCTCGGGCTCAATCTGAAACGTTCGGCTCGACCGAATCAGCACAAAACGGGCGGACTCATCGACGTGCTGGACGACCCCGATGGGAAGAACGGTGGTCGCTGCGGGGGCGGAATCCGCCGTCTCGACCGCGTTTCCCGCTTCAACGGACTCGGGTACGGAACCCTTCTTTTCCAAGGTACGGCAGGCCACCAAAGCGGTCGTGAAGATGACCGCGAGAAGAACGCGAAGTGGCCCTGAGTTCGCTTGCACGGTCGCAGATTGGGCGATACCGCTGGAAAATGCAAGGCAACTCCCGGAGCGCGACATCGAAGCGATGAATCTCTTTGTCTATGGGACACTGCTGGTGCCGGAGATTTGGGAGGCGGTCACGGCTGCACCGGACCTGGTCTCGCACCCTGCCGAACTGAGAGGTTTTCTCCTTCGCCGCGTGAAGAATGCGTCCTATCCCGGCATTGTCATCTCTCCGGGAGAAACCCGATCGGTCCCCGGTCGGGTGGTCTTCGAAGTTTCGCCCGAAGCCCTTCGCCGCCTCGATGCCTATGAAGGCGGACTTTATCAGCGCCGGGAAGTCCATCCGCTCGTGCCGGGCCTGGGAACCATCTCCGCCCACACCTACCTCATCCCTCCGGAAGAGGCCGAGAGAATCCTATCCGAGGATCCGTGGACACTGGATTGGTTTGAGAACAATGGTCTCGGCGAATTCCGGGATCACATCGCCGCCGCAGATTGATTGGGGCTTTGTCAGGGTTCCGGGAAAACAATGCGCCAGTCTCCCTGCAATACAAAAACGGGATCGAGTCCGACGAGTTCGCGGAGCCTCTGTGCGATCTCCCGACTCCGTTCGCAGGAGTCTCCATCGCAATAGACGATGACAGGACGCTGAAAGGCCTCCTGCAGCGCGAACTGGTGCTGAAACATCAGGTCGGCCCATTCTTCGGCATTGAGGAGGAGCGCTCCCGGCACATGGCCGACCTCATACGCCGGACGCGAGCGAGCGTCGATCCAGACGACCGGACCCGCCGAGACGAGTTCCCGCGCTTTCTCCGGACGTATCGTCCAGCGAGCCTCCGCCGCATCCTCCACCTCGTACCAGGGGGGGCGCTTCGGATGAAACAGGGCCGATGCAGCACCGGCAAGGAGAGCGCAGCCGAGAATCAAAGCGGACTGTTTCCACACGCTCATGCCTCGCCTCGCTCACTGGATCGAAAAATACGCGAGCGGTTTCGCATAGGATTCGATCTCGCAATCCGTCTCGATCCGCACAATGCCGAGCAGCGTCGCCTCCGTCGAGGCGGGAGTCAGCTCGAGGTGATAGAGGTGACCTTTCTCCTTCTCCACGACCTTGCAGGTCACCTCGGGCCGCTTGCTTTCCGCCGAGAGATTGTGGACATGTGCCTTGCCGGCCACACTG
>CALDKL010000857.1 GCA_937898895.1 uncultured Verrucomicrobiae bacterium
TGGCAGGATCCAGATTGTCGTGATTGGGGTGGCGATGAAGAAGGCGAGAATGGCGTAGGCAAAGCCAAAGCCGTTTTTGTAGACGTCCGCCGGCCCCGCGAGGTAGCTGATGCCAGAGAAGAGGGCAGCGAGGATGGACATCGCGATGAGCAGGCTATTCATCCCCCGTCCGGCGAGGAAGTAGTCGCCGAGATCGCTCGATTTTTTTCTAGCCGACCAGAGCCCAATTCCTACCGAGACCGCGAGATAGCAGGCAAAGAGGGTATAGTCGAGCCAGGAGAAGCGGGTCATGGGCGTAGTTTTCGGTTTGCACGGTGCCCGACGCGGGGGGAAGTGATATTCCAGCATGTTTTTGTTGGCGGCACAACAGAGAAAATGACAGAAAATATATAAAGGGACGGGAAAATAAATGTTGCGTGAGCTGCTGTAAAGTGGTTTACGTTTTTGTTAGCACTGTTTGCTCCTGAATTCCTAACTCAAGCTACTTCCACGATGAGAACTTCCAGGCTCCTTGGTGACGGACGGTCCTTCTATCATGTTATGTCTCGTGTCGTGGATCGACGCAAGATCTTCGGGGATCGCGAGAAGGAGGTGATTCGCAAAATTCTCCGCAATCAGGAGGCGTTCGCAGGTGTTCGGGTGGTGACCTACTGTCTGATGGCGAATCACTTTCACCTACTCCTGGAAGTGCCGGATCGCGAGGCGCTCGCCCCCCTCGACGAGGAGGAACTGCTCGCAGTGCTGCCCCTGCTCTACGACCGCGATACGGTCGAAGGCGTGAAACAAGAACTGGAAGCGGCCCGGAGTTCGGGAAACGCTGCCTGGCACCGACAAATCCTTGATCGCTACGAGCGTCGCCGAGGGAACCTGGGGATCTTTTTGAAGGAGTTGAAACAACGGATCACCTTCTACATGAACAAACGCCTTGAACGTACCGGAACCCTCTGGGAAGGGCGCTACAAGAGTGTTCTGGTGGAGGACTGGGAACAGGCTTTGCTCACGATCTCAGCCTACATCGATTTGAACCCAGTTCGTGCCGGACTCGCCTCGAACCCAGAGGATTATCGCTGGAGCGGTTACGGCGAGGCCGTTGGTGGGGGGCGTCGGGCCCACCGGGCACGAGAAGGTCTGGGGCGGATTCTCGGCGAGGTGCTCGAGGATGCCACTCTCCCACTCGACTGGAGGGCTACGGCGGCGCGTTACCGAATGTTCCTCTTTCTGCACGGGCAGGAAATCGTCGGGGAGGGAGTTCGGGGGCAGGGCGGACGACGGGGGATGAAGGAGGAGGAGGTCGAATCCGTCGTGGCGCAAGGCGGTAAGATGCCCTTGCAGGTGGCGTTGCGTCACCGGGTACGTTACTTCTGCGATGGAGCTGTTCTGGGCTCTGCGGACTTCGTGAATGAGGTCTTTGTGCGCGAGCGGACCCAGCGAAGTCGATTCGGCGAGAAGCGCGCCACCGGGGCGCGGCGCATGCACGGAGCGGACTGGGGCGATCTGCGCGTCCTGCGCGATTTGCAGAAGGACGTGATGGGGACGTAGGAGAGGGCCATTTCCGAGGGCTTGTCAATCGAACCCAATTCGTTCCGATGCGCCCTTCCCCGGGCGGGATTCTTTCCCGCGTTCCCCCTGACTTGTTCCTTCGCTGCGCCGACTCCAGGAAACCACACCCTCCACGCGGGATTCTGCCGTTTCTCGTCCGCTGTTGGTTTTGTCAGGGAGTTCGCGATTGTTCACCCTACAGTTCCAACTGAATGCCCAGTTCGATGACCTGCCGGGACGGCAATTCGAAGTAGCCGGTCGCGGGGCGCGAAAGTCTCGAAAGGATGACGAAGAGCTTCTTTCTCCAGGCCACCATTTTTCCGGGGCCGGAGGTGAGGAGAACCTCGCGGCTTTGGTAGAAAGTGATGCCGGCGGGTATCACTTTGGTCCGCTCGCGAAGGGCGGCACAGAGATCTTTGAAAACATCGGGAGATTCGGAGAAACCGTAGCGGAGGAGAACACGGTAGAAGTCGTCGTAGTATTGACTGACCTCGCTCCGCGCATCGCGGGGAACGCGCGGCTCATTCTCGAAGGAGACGGTGAGGAGGACGACCTGTTTGTGCAGGGCTTTGTTGTGTTTGAGGTGGTGGAGGAGTGCGAGAGGAAGGCCGTCGGCGGTCGCGGACATAAAGACCGCCATGCCCGGCACGCGGATGACCTGGCCAGCCTTGATGTCGTCGACGAGATGCTTCACCGGGAGGCGGTTCTTCTGCATGGCCTGGAAGAGGATGGCGCGGCCATCGGTCCAGGTCTTCATCACGATCCAGATGCCGACGGCGACGACGATGGGGAACCAGGCTCCCTGCAGGAATTTCACGAGGCTGCCGGCAACGTAACCGAGTTCGATGATGACAAACAGAAGCACGGGGAGGAGCGCCTTCCACAGCGGCCACGACCAGACGCGTCGTGCGACAAAGTAAAACAACACACTGGTGAGGAACATCTCGACGGAAACGGAGAGTCCATAGGCCGAGGCGAGATTGCTTGAGGTCTTGAAGCCGACGACCAGGGCGATGCAGGCGACGAGGAGGAGGGCATTGACTTGCGGCATGTAGATCTGGCCGCGAATGTCGGGATTGGTGTGGACGATGCGCAGTCGGGGTAGATAGCCGAGTTGTACGGCTTGTTGGGTCAGAGAAAAGACCCCGGTGATCATGGCCTGCGAGGCGATGATTGTCGCCGCCGTGGCGAGAATGACCGCAGGGAACAGCAACGAAGAGGGCGCGAGGTGGAAGAACGGATGTTCGAGCGAGGAAGGATCGTGGATGACGATGGCCCCCTGGCCCAGGTAATTGAGGGTGAGGGCAGGATAGACGAGGATGAACCAGGCTCGCTGGAGCGGTCGCGGACCGAAATGGCCGATGTCGGCGTAGAGCGCTTCACATCCCGTGACGGCGAGGAGGATCATGCCCATGATGACGATGCCGTGGGCACCGTGGTGGATGAGATAGCTGACTCCCCAATGGGGCGAGAGGGAGACGATCACGTCGGGATGTTCGAAAAATCGGTAGAGTCCGAGCGATGCGAGGACGATGAACCAGACGACCATGATGGGGCCGAAGGCGACTCCGATACGGGCAGTGCCGTGGCGTTGCACGAGAAACAAGCTCAGGAGGAGGCCGACGGAGATGGCGATGACGACCGATTGGGGAAGGCCCTCGCGGATTTGCTTCAATCCCTCGACGGCAGAGAGCACGGAGATGGCGGGAGTGATCATGCCATCTCCGTAGAGGAGGGCCGCGCCGAAGAGCACGATCATGACGAGGAGTCCCGTATTCCGTTTTCCATCGCGGGCCGGACTGCGGAGCAGGGAGAGCAGGGCAAACATCCCTCCCTCTCCTTGTGCTGTGGCGTGGCCGAGGACGCTGAGATACTTGAATGCCACCATGATCGTGAGTGACCAGAACATCAGCGAGATGGGGCCATAGACCATCTCGACGGGATCGACACCGGCCCGGTAACCAGAATGGGCAAGGCATTCCCGGAGGGCATAGAGCGGGCTGGTGCCGATGTCGCCAAAGACCACGCCCAGGGCGATGAGCGCGAGTGACCAGGAGGTGGAGGAATGCGGTTTTTCCATGTCGTCGGCCTAACGCCGACGTTCGCGACCCTGCTTCATGGCGGGGGAGGGCGCAAGGACTCTTGATACGAGCTATGCGGAGAAAGAAGTGTGGTGAAACGTCTTCCACCCTTGACAAGCCACGTTCTCACCGTCGTTTCCTGGATCGAGCCTCCCGGAGGGGCCGATCAGGATTCGGGGAGCGTTGCCGCCGCATTCCCGGGGGGGATTGATTCCCTCTCCCGGACCTGACGGCTGATCTCCCGCAAAGTCGAAAGCACCACCGGCGGCGTCGAGGGCTGGGGCAGGTCGATTTCCCAATCGGGATTGAGGCCGAAGGCGGCGAGAGCGTCCCAGAGAGCTTCGCGCAAGGCGGCGGCGAGGAGCACGGGGGCCTCGGCACAGGGATCGCCCGGCAGGGAGGCGAGATCGCCGAGCGGTCGGAGTCGATCCGTCACGATCTGAAATGGGGCGTCCGCGAATCCCAGAACCCCTTCCGCGACATGCAAGGGCGCGTCCTTCTCGTTTTCGGGATAGGGAACTGTCTCGGAGAGGAGCCAACCGGCCCCGAGGGTGAAGGCCCGAATCAGTTGTGCAAAATCGCGATCCGACTGATCGGGCGAGGGGGAGCCTTCGTGTGCGAGGTCGATGCGCAGAATCTGGATCTCGCCGGTGAAGGCATCGACCTGCACCTCAGCCACGGCGGCAGCATAGGTGAAGGCGGAAAAGGGCCAGCCGGCCCCCAGTTCGCGATCCCACCAGAGGTTCGGAGTGCGGTGGTAGCCGGTCTCGACGAGATTGACCCGTTTGCGCCAGGCACCCTCGACGACTTCGCGGAAATGAAGAGGGCTGTTTGGCGAGATTTCCTGGCCGACAAATCCATCGCGAAAACGGATCGCCTCCATCTCGATCTCGGTCTGTCCTCGTGCCGCGAAGAGCTGCAGGGCGACTTCGCGCAGACGTGAATGGAGTCGTTTGCAGGCGTCGGAGAGGGCGCGCAGGACGAGTCCGGCGGCATCCGTCCCCACCACCGGAGTGGAGCGGGGGAGGACGTCGAAATCATTGAGGATCACGCGGATGGCCTCCTCCTCGACACCGAGGCGAGCGGCCGCTTCCTCCCGGATCTGGCCGCGGAGACCGTCGTTGACATCGACGATTCCGACCCGGACCAGGACCGAGCCATCGGCGAGGATCTGGACGAGGACGGCGGAGGCATCGCGTTCGGGACGGGGATCGCCGAGGCCGAACTTTACCGGCACCGCCGCGAGGCCACGCTTGTAGCAGGGATTGCGACGGTTCCATTTCGCGATTGCGGCGACTCGCGTATCGTATTCGCTGCGGCGCATCACCTGGTGCCAGACTCGGACGATGGAGGCTGCCTGGATCGGTTGTCCGTAGGGGGTGGTCTTGATTTCGCCTCCTTCGGCGTAGAAATTCCTCTCGCGCACCTTGCGAATCTCCTGCCCCGTTCTCGCGGCGACCCGACGGACGATTTCCTCCGCCGCCCAGGCTCCCTGGGCCGAGCCTTCCGCAGGCAGGGCGGAGGATGCGATGCGGTGCGTGCGGCAGAGCTGCGAGGTGATGCGCAGGTTGGGGATGCCGTAAACGGAATCCGCATGCAGGGTGGCCCGGTCCATCACCGTGGTGGAATCCGTCGCGTAGAAACCTCCGTCGAGGAGCAGTTTCAGATCGAGTGCGGAGATGCGGCCTTCGCGATTGCAGGCGACTTCGAATTCGACCTTCACGGCATGTCGCTGGCCGCGCACCAGGGGCGAGTCGGCTCCGGAGACCTGCAACACCACAGCCGTTCCGCAGGTCATGGCCGCCCGGGTCGCGAGCATGGCGAGCCGGACGGGTTCTTGTTCCATTGCGTCGGTGACTCCGGCGAGCGAGACGGCCTCGATCTGCACTTCGGATTCGGGCAGGTCTGCCGTGCGCGCCACGGCAGTGCGGACGAGGGCAGGGGAGAGGGCGCGCGCCTTCACCGAATATCCTCGGCCACCGCGTACCGGTGTGATGTGGATTTCGGGCGGGCCGACGAGAGGAGACTGCTGCGGAGGGATGAGAAAGGAACCGCCGAACTGCAGGTCGTCGGCGGCGAGGGTCGCCGCCACCTTGCCCCGTTCGCAAATCCGGGGAGCCTCGTGGTAGCTGACCATCGCCACGGCGTGGTCGAGCGTGAGAATCGCGGGCGCGGTCTGGTAATCGATCTCGAGTCGCCCCGCCGCCTCGCGACAGCAGGCGGCATCCCGTCCGATGACGAGGGCGACGGGTTGTCCGCGGTATCTCACCTCCTCTTCGGCGAGTAGTGGCTCGCCGGAGAAATCGTGACCCAGCGAATTCCGGAAGGGCGGGAGATCGTCGGCGAAGAGGATCGCTTCGACCCCTTCCACCCGGCGGGCCTCCTGACTGTCGCGGCGGAGGATGGTGGCGTGGGCGTGAGGGCTTTCCACGACGAGGGCGGTGAGAACCCGGGCGCGCGATTGCCAGGAGGAAATCGTGCGGGCTTCTCCGTCGTGGGCAAGCTGTTCCCGACGTCGGCGAAGGCGCTCCGCGAAGGTCTCGCGGGCGTGTTTGGCCGAACCGGGAGGAGGTGTCCCGGTGGGAAGGCGGAGGAACTCTTGGTCTTCGGAATCGCTCATCGCGGGGATCGCGGGTCGGGAGAGGCTCAGGGCAGAGCCTGCTCAGGACTGCGCTGGTTCGTAAAACGGCTCGTCAAGTTTGGCGAATTCTCCTGTCGCGGTCAGAGATTCGGGTCGGGCACACTCGGGTCGGGGGTGTTGGTGATAGAATTTCTGAAAGAGAGTCCCCACGAGTTGCTTCAAGTATCCCGTGTCGACCGCCGTGTCCGCAGGTCGGGTGACTTCGACACTGCGCTGGAGCACCGCGAGCGTTTCGATGAGAGTCTTTTCCCCCCAGAGCCTGCCGACGAGAAATTCTTCGGCCTCTCGTGCCCGGACCGGGGCATCGGCGATGCCGGAGTAGGCGATCCAGGCTTTGGCGATCTTGCGGTCGCGCAATTCCAGGCCAAAGGCCCCGGTGGCGTAGGGCTGGCAGCCGGTGCGGCGCGGTCCCACGGAGTAGACGTCGCAGAGGCGGGCAGTGACGCCACGGGCGGCGAGCGCCGTCTCGGTGGCGCGGGGGATGAGCAGACTGCGGATCAGCTCCCCATCGCGCAGGATCGTGCGCCCGTTTCCGACAAAAAACTGCGAGACCGCCGCGTCGCGTTCCCCTTCCGCCGAGAGCAGCCGGACGCGGGCATTCAGGGCCATGAGGAGGGGAGCAAGCTGACCCGAGATCCAGGCGGTGGCGAGGTAGCCGCCGAGCGTGGCCCGATTGCGCACGGGACGCGAGGCAAAGCGCCGCAGGGCCTTGTTGAAGGGGATGCATTCACGCCCGATCTGTTCCGCCACCTGGGTGAGGGTGACGGCCGATCCGATTTCCCATTGTTCCTCCGTGGTGTGGATCGAGGTGAGTTCCTTCACCCCTTCCAGCGAGAGGAAGTCGCCTTCGCCGCCACGCTCTCCTTCGCGCGGCAGGCCCGTGCCGCCTGCGATGAAGACCGCGCCGGGATACTCGCGTTTCCATTTCAGGAGTTCGACGAGATTGTCGGGTCGGAAAAAACGACGTTTCGAATCATCGACGTATTGCAGCGACTCGCCTTCGGGCAGACGGAACAGTTGGCGGGTGAAACGATCTCCGAAAATGTCCTTCTTGCCCGTCCACACCGTGCTCTCCTGGCCGGATCGCTCTGCCTTGCGGGCCGCTTCGTGCCGGAGTTGCTCGGTGGAGGCAAAGACCTGCACGGCCGCTTCGCGGATCGCGGGCACGTTGGCGGTGCGGGTGACGATGGCATCGTACTGATCGTTGATCTGACCCTGACGGCGCAGATCGGGGCGGTAATAGCCCTCGAAAGTCAGGGCGATGATCGTATCGAGCCGCTCGGTCGAACATTCGAAGGCCCCTTCCAGGACGGCGAGGTTCACGGGGTGCTCCGGTTCCGCATTGCGGATGCCTTCGGGAGTCCAGATTTGCCGGTCGGCCAGCATCGGCATGCGGAGGAGACCCGCATCGACGATGCGGAAACGATGGCGGTCGCCCTCGTGCGTGCCCATCACCACGAGGCGTGGCGCGAGGAGGGGATCGTGTTCGGCGAAATGGGCAAAACAGGGATCGAGCCGGGCGAGGAATGCGGCGAGAGTGCTGCGCGTGGACTCGCGTTCCACCCGGCAGGTTTCTCCATCCAATTCAAAGGTGAACCAACTTTGCATCGCGCCTCGGATTCGGCTCGACCAACGGGATGCGCATCCTGCCAGGACCGAAATTCAAGAAAGCGGAATAGTTAGCACAAATCCCGGAAAGAGACAGCATTTTTCAGT
This sequence comes from uncultured Verrucomicrobiae bacterium, assembly GCA_937898895.1. Lineage (GTDB taxonomy): Bacteria > Verrucomicrobiota > Verrucomicrobiia > Verrucomicrobiales > DEV007 > Arctic95D-9. The sequence goes on from CALDKL010000857.1 coordinate 7,978, forward strand.
CCTTTGGCACCATCAACTCCTTTGATACCAACTCAGTGCCCCAGGAATCAGGCAGAAGGTGGAAAAGAGGCCCTCGGTTTCAGAAAGACCGAGCGAAGCGAGCGGATTTCCCAGGGGCGTGCGATCCCGCCCGTGCAGCGATTGGGTTACCCCGACCCCAGCAATCGCCGCACCTGGCGAACGGCCGGGCAGACAAGCGGGCCGATAGCCCTTGGGTCATTTTCTCAAGTCGTAGCAAAGGATTCGCGGTGGTTTGCCCTCCATGTCTTCCTCGTGCTGGGCGATGTAGAGGAGCCCTCGGTGCAGGACCGGCAGCGACCAGGTGGCACGGGCCAGGAAAAGCTGGGTGCGGTCGAGTTCCTCGTAACCAGTCGGGCTGAGTCGGAGGATGCCGAGACTGCCGAACTCTCCCAGGGCCCAGGTGCGCCCGTCGGCCTGGAGGAGACTGCCGCGAAAATACTTCATCCGGTAATCCCGACCACCCGGACCCACGATGGCAAACTCGGGATCGGCGACCCAGTTTTCCTTTCCCGTCTCGATGGCGACGGATTTGAAGAGCGCGTCGGGTTCGTTGCGGCCGTGGAATCCGTAGAGATGTCCGTCGAGGGCGAGCGGCGTCATCCAGTGCATCCCGAATTCCGGCGTGCGCCAACGTTCTTCCCACTTGCCTTCGGGGGTGAAATGCAGCAGCACTCCGCCCTTGTTGTAAGAGGCCGAGAGAAAGACCAGGTCTCCCCCCACGGCCACGGGAGTCGACCCGTTGACGCTTTCGTATTTGTCGGGTCGCCAGGGAAAGGCGTCGAGGAGGGCTCCGGTTTTTGGATCGATCGCCATCAGCCCGCCGACGGGCGGATCGCTGTCGTCACCGGCAAAGACGAGGAGCCGTTCCGCGCCCTGCAGGATCGCCATCACGGGCGAGGCGTAGGAGGCCTGCCAGGAGTGGCGCGTGCCCCACGCGAGCCGACCGGTTGCCGCATCGAAGGCCGCCACCGACAAGCCGTCCGTGGTGCCGAGCGGCACGATGACCCGACCGTCGCGCACGAGCGGAGCGCAGCCATGACCAAAGAACCTCGGCAGGCAGTCGAATTCCTCCGCCAGCTTCCGTTGCCAGAGCTTCGTGCCGCTGGCGAGGTCGAGACAGGTCAGGACACTCTCCACCCCGAGGGTGTGGACGCGGCCCTGGGCGATCACGGCACTGGCGCGGGGGCCATTGTTGAATCCGTAGCGGTCGCGGTAGGCGGAGGGATAGGCGAATGACCAGAATTGTTTCCCGGTCTCCGGCTCGAGGCATTGCACGACCTCCTCGTCGCCCTTGCGGTGGAAGACGATCAGTTTGCCTTCCGCGATCACTGGTGAGGTGTAGCTGTTTCCCTTTTCCATTTCCCAGACTTTTTGGAGACCGCCCTGGGGAAAGCGCTCGAGCAGATGGGTTTCCGTCGTCCGGGCATTGTCGGTGGGGCCGAGGAAACGCGGCCAGTCCGCCGTCACCGCATCGGGCGCGAGCGGTTTGGGCGCGGCGTGGTAGGTGAGCCCCGGAAAGGCGACCGGTTCTGCGGCGACCGAGGCCGGAGGGATCGGCGTCACGCCGGGCGGAGCCGGATCGACGAATCCCTGGGAAGATCCGGAGCAAGGCAGACAGGAGAGGGTGAGAGCGGCGATCCAACAGGGTCGGGAGGGGAACATGGTGCGACGGTAGATCGCAGGATCCCATCCTGCCAAGAGCGGATTTTCGGAACGGCTTGATTGCGGGGTGCTCCGGCGTCAGGGATGGGCCCTTTTCCAGGTACTCCGACAGTCCGTCGGCCAGGGAGGCTGAACGACGATTGGGAAAGGTGCCCACACTCAGCGAAGAGTGGATCTTCCCAGAGTGTCGCCCCTGTTTTTGGAGCCCGGCATCCTTCACGCATGCAGCATGAAAGAAGCGAGGTCGCCCGGCCTCCGATGTCTTTCGGCGGATGCCCCGCGAGGCGGTGAATGCGCTTGGCCATTGAGCCGCAATCGGCTTCCCTGTTCGGCGATGGGCTCATTTTTTCGGAGGGGGGGCGTGATCCGGCAGCGCGATCCGGCGCACCGCCCGGAGAAACTGCGGATACCAGGTGGCATCCGCCTTGCCACCAAACTCCCGCACCTGGGCGATGACCAGACCGTTGTCCAGATCCACCTGGAACACGGAAAAACTGAAGGAACCATGACCAATCGTCCGCCGACTGAACAGAGGGCGTCCGGCCTCGTCGCGATCCTCCCGCACCCATCGATTGCCCAATCCGTAAAAGTGCACCTTGTTGTCGGGGTCGGGATGCTCGATCCCTTCGTAGGGCGTGGGCAGGATCGCTTCGAAGGTTTTGCGGGAAAAAAACTCCCACTCGCCATAGCGTCCTTCGTTGGCCAGGATCTGGCCCAGCAGCGCCAACTCGAAGACCGTGGGACGGGCTCCGGCACCCATCTGGTCGAGGGGCATCGCGGGCAGGCCGAGTGGCTCGAAATAGGCGTGGTGCAGCAGTCGAGTCGCAGTCTCCCCGGCGAGCAACTGCATGGCCGTCCCCGCCAGATCAAAGCCGTCGCCAGCATATTTCTGGGTGCGGGTCTGCTCGAGGTTTTCGATCCCCTCGAACACGACCTGATCGAACCAGGCATTGCCCATTCCGCCCCAGCTCCC
>CALDKL010000858.1 GCA_937898895.1 uncultured Verrucomicrobiae bacterium
GGAGGGCTTTCCCGGGCGGAGGTTTGGAGTGTCACCCAGCGAGAGATTCTGTTCACTCTCGTGGCGATGTTTGGTCTCATCGTGATGAGCCGGGACGAAAGCCATTCGCGGGTGTTCCTCGCAGGCTATTTCGCCTTCTACAGCCTATGGATCACCTGGATGAACCATGTCGGCTACCGGCTCCTGCACCGCAGCCTCTATGCGAGACGTGGCCCGGATGGGGGGCGTCGGCACCATGCGAACACCGTCGTGCTCGCTCCGCCTCGCGAGATCGAGCGCGACACCGCCCTGCACATGACGGGAAATGTCCCCGGTGCGGAGGTGCTTGGCTATGTCACCTACGGAGGAGGGGCCGTGGCAACTGTGCCTGCTTTTCCGGTTCTCGGCGACTTCACGAACCTTCGCGACATCTGCCGGGCCTGTCACGCCCGACTCCTCCTCGCGCTGGGGCTCGAAAGCCAGCCGGATCTCATCCGCACGCTTCAGCAGCTATGCGATTCTCTTGGGATGCGGCTCATCTGGGTGGATGACAAGGAGGATCATTTCGGCGGAAACCTCGATTCGCATCGCGAGGGGTCGCGACTCTACCTCACCAATTGGCGAGAACCGCTCGAGGACCCGATGAATCGCTTCATCAAGCGCTCTGCCGACCTCATTGTTTCCATGTTCGCCGTGGTCGCCGTGCTGCCCTGGCTCTGTCTGATCGTGAAGGCCCTGCAGGCCGTTTTCTCACCCGGCCCCCTCTTCTTTCGCCAGCGCCGAACGGGTCGGGACGGCGAGATCTTCGAGGTCCTGAAATTCCGAACCATGCATGTGAATGATACGCCCGAGAGACAGGCGGTCGTCGGAGATTCCCGCATCTACCGAGGTGGAAACGTCCTTCGAAAGAGCAGCATGGATGAAATGCCGCAGTTCTGGAACGTGCTCGTCGGACAGATGAGCGTGGTGGGTCCGCGCCCCCACTTCGTCGATCACGACGAACGATTTGCCGACATCGTCGAGGACTATCCCGTGCGCCAGTTTGCGAAGCCGGGTATCACCGGCCTCGCCCAGGTGAAGGGATGCCGGGGGGAAACCGATACGCCGATGAAAGTGCGGCACCGCGTCCGGCTCGATCACTTCTATCTGCGGCATTGGTCGCTGCTGATGGATGTCTGCATCCTCTGCGATACCGCGCTGCAGGTGCTCCTCCCTCCCCGCTCCGCGCGCTGACCTCGTATTCGCATGAATCCAGATCCATCCCACCGCATCCGTCCTCTCGTCCTCGTCCACGATTTTCTCATTCAGATGGGGGGGGCTGAAAAAGTCGTTGAGGTCATGGCCGATGCCCACCCGGACGCACCCATCGCCACCAGTGCGACGATGGGGCCGAGCCTTTTTCCCGTGTTTCGATCTCCGAGGGTCATCAACACCTGGATGCAGAAGGTTCCGGGGATGCTCAAGTGGCACAAAAAGCTCTTTTTCCTCTATCCATTCGCCTTCCGCTCGCTGCGGCTCCCCGCTGCACGGATCGCGTGGATCAGCAGCAGCAGTTTCTCGAAGTGGGTTCGAAAACCGCGAGGCATGAAATTCGTCTGCTACTGCCACACGCCGCCACGCTACTTCTGGAACCCCGACGAATACCTCGAAAACGAGATCCGAAACCCGATTTTGCGCCGTTTTGTCAGGATGCTGATGCCGATCTTCCGATGGAGCGACCAGCGACAAAGCCGCAGGATCGATCTCTTCCTCGCAAACTCTCAGAACGTGCGTCGCCGCATCCGCGAGTGTTATGGTCGCAACAGTGTTGTGGTGTATCCTCCGGTCGACGTCGAGCGATTCCAGGTGAGCGAGCAGAGCGAGGACTTTTATCTGATTGTCTCTCGTCTCGTTGCCTACAAACGCATCGACCTCGCCGTGCGAGCGTTCTCTGATCTTGGAAAACGACTTGTCATCATAGGAGATGGACCGGACCGGAGACGTCTCGAGGCAATGGCGGGACCGACGGTCGAATTTCTCGGGAGGGCTCCCGACGAGATGGTTACGGAGAAAATGGCGGCCTGCCGCGCCTACGTCTTTCCGGGACGGGAGGATTTCGGGATCGTTCCG
>CALDKL010000859.1 GCA_937898895.1 uncultured Verrucomicrobiae bacterium
CTCGGACCGTCTGAAATCGCCAAGGTCGTTGCCTACATCCTCAGCAAGCAACCTCAGGCTTGATTGACGATCCTGTGCGGAGTCTCCACCCGCACCTCTCCGCGTCCTCCGGCGGGCCGACCTCCATGTCCACCCTCAAGAAACCCAATCTCGACTCGCTCACCTCCGTCAACGCCGACGGGTCCCGCTATTTCCTGCACCCTTCCGATGTTTCGGGGAGGTTCACATGGTGGCGGCGGGTCTTCGGGGTGCTCTTGCTGGCGGTCTACGTCCTCCTCCCCTGGATTCCGATCAATGGGAATCCCGCCGTGTTTCTCGATCTGGCCGAACGGCGCTTCCACTTTCTGGGAATCACCTTCCTCGCCGAAGATCTCTGGGTCGGCTTTTTCCTCCTGACCGGCCTGGGCTTCTCGCTCTTTTACGTCACCTCGCTCTTCGGGCGACTCTGGTGCGGCTGGGCGTGTCCCTATACCGTCTTCCTCGATCATATCTACCGCCGCATCGAACGCCTCATCGACGGCGACGCACCCCAGCGCAAGAAGCTCGACGCCTCGCCCTGGACCGGAGAGAAGATCGTCAAACGAGTTGTCAAACAGGGTCTGTTTCTCCTCGTATCCCTGTTCATTGCGCACGTCTTTGTCTCGTACTTCGTCTCCATTCCGCGCCTGTACGGATACATGAGGCAGTCGCCGATGGAGCATGCCGGAGCTTTCGGGGTGATGCTCTTTCTCACCGCCTGCCTGCATTTCTCCTTTGCCTGGTTCCGCGAACAGTTCTGCATCATCCTCTGCCCGTACGGTCGCATTCAGTCGGCCCTGACCGACGACGACACCGTCATCATCGGCTACGATGCAAAACGCGGGGAACCGAGGGGCAAAGTGAGCGATCCGGACGCCGGAGCCTGCATCAACTGCAACCGATGTGTCCAGGTATGCCCCACCGGCATCGACATCCGCAACGGACTCCAGCTCGAGTGCATCGGCTGCGCCGCCTGTGTCGACGCCTGCGACGAAATCATGGAGAAAGTCGAGCGGCCAAAAGGACTCATCCGCTACGACTCCACCAAAGGACTCGCTGGAGGAAAAACGCATTATTTCAGGCCGCGAACTCTCCTGTACACCGGCTTCCTGTGCCTCGGACTCGCCGTGCTCGGCTTCTTCCTCACCTCTCTGCATTCCGCGAAGGCCGAACTCATCCGCATGCCCGGCCAGCCCTATTACGTCGACGAGGCCGGGGTTCGAAATCAATATCGGCTCCAACTGATCACCAAACTGCAAAACCCGACCGAATTCCGCATTCGGCTTGAAGGCTTGCCCGAGGGAGCCCAGGTCGTCGGACTGGAGGATGTGATCACCCTGAAGCCCGGTGAAGAGACGATGAAGACCTTTATCGTCCAAGTACCCAAATCCGCCTACAAGGGCGAATTTCGTATCGAGTTGAAAGGCCATATCCTCCCCGGCGACTTCAAAATCACCGACACCATCGAATTCCTGGGTCCCAGTGCCTATGCCCTCGACTGAGCCACTGCCGCCACCTCAATCCCTTGTCGTTTCCCCGGAACTCCACCCGACGATGACCTACCTCCGTTCGCGTCCCTGGCTCTGGATCGTATTCGCCTTCGTGATCCTCATCGCGAGTTGGATCGTGCTCCTGAAGATCGCCTCGGAGCACCGCCCCGCCAGCATCGAACCAACCTCCTCCCTGACTCCTGTCCCGTGACCCGTGACTCATGACCCTTGACCCCGGCACCCTCACTCTCGGCGGCCTCTTTGTCGCCGGCCTCGCCACCAGCCTTCATTGTGCGGGGATGTGCGGGTTGCTCACCTGCGGACTGGGCATTGCCGGACGCGGCCCCGCCCTTGCTTCGGTGGGACTCTATCACTTCGCTCGCCTCGTCGGCTATGGAATCGCGGGAGGCGTCATGGGATACCTCGGCAGTCGGCTCGGATTCGCCTTTTCCCCCACCGGCTTACCGTGGCTGCCCGTGCTCCTCATCCTCTTTCTCCTGGCCATCGTACTCGGTCTCGACAAACGCCTCGGTGCCATCCCCGGTCTCGGGCAGATCATGCGGAATCTCCGTCTCAAGACCCTGAACTTCCCGCCCCTCCTCCGAGCCGGTATCATCGGGCTCGCCACTCCCCTGCTACCCTGCGGACCGCTCTACGCCATGCTCGCCCTTTCCCTGGCCACCGGATCGACCGTACGCGGCATCGAGACCATGCTCGCGTTCGGTCTCGGTGCCATCCCCGCGATCTGGGCCGTGCAAGTCGGCTCTTCGTGGGTAAATCGCAGACTCGGCGAGCGCGGTTTTCTCTACGCCAAGCGCGGACTCGCCGCCGCCGCCGCTCTTTCCCTGATGTGGCACTATCCTCAACTCCTCGGCCAGAGCGGAAATTCCGGTGGCCCCGAATGTCGCTGTCTCGATGGAGTCGAATGAGCATCACCCTAACAGACACCTCCATCCCCGAAGTCACGGGACTCGAGGAACGCCGTTGTGATCACTGCGGCAATCGCTTTCAGCCCCGCTTCCCCGAGGAAGCCTTCTGTTGCTCGGGTTGCCGGGTCGTCCACGACCTCATCCAGTCTGGGGGCTTCGGTTCGTTTTACGAATTGCTCGGAAGGCGCGTTCTGCAGCCTGCCTCGCAACCGGAACCCGACGACGACCAGAACGAGGAAATCCGCGAAGCCGTTGCTGCCGCCGAAACCGGTCGCCTTGCATCCGACTCGCCCGCCCGCCTCACCCTGCGGATCGGCAACCTCTCCTGCACCGCCTGCGTGTGGCTCGTCGATCACCTCTTTCGTCAGCATCCGGGAGCGTTGCGCATGAGCAGCGACACCTCGCGCTCCACCCTCACGCTCTGGTGGAATCCGGGCGAATTCGATGCACTTGCCTTCGTGCACGACCTCCATCGCTACGGCTACCCCGCCTCGATCTGTCGGCCCGGTGACGAGGAAGCTCCCCAGGAGAGTCGCAGCCTGCTCACGCGTCTCGGCGTCACCGCCGCTCTCGCCATGAACACGATGGCCTTCACGCTGCCATCGTATCTCGGACTCGAAACCGGGCACGAACTGAACCGCCTCTTCACCCTCGTTGCCTTCGCCTCCTCCACTCTCGCCCTCGCCGTGGGGGGATCCTACTTTTTCCAGCGCGCAATCCGTTCGCTGAGGCTCTTCGCCCTCCACATGGACGTGCCCATCTCGCTGGGGCTCGTCGCCGCATGGCTCGGGTCCGTCGCAGGCTGGATCTTCGGAGTGAAGGGGTTGCTCTATTTCGACTTCGTCGCGACCTTCGCCTTTCTGATGTTGTCAGGACGCTACATTCATCTGCGCCTCCTCGACCGGAATCGGCGTCAGCTTTGGGCGCGGGAACGGGAAATCACCACGACCCACCGACTCATCGGAAAGGCTGATCGCGAACGCATTCCCCTCGCGAGCATCGGAGAAGGTGATCTGCAAGAGATAGAACTAGGCGGCATGGTTCAGG
>CALDKL010000860.1 GCA_937898895.1 uncultured Verrucomicrobiae bacterium
AGATACACGGCTTCCTTTATTGCGAACGGATTTACCCTGGCGGACGCAACGATGGGGAAACCGCCTGCGCTGGTGCGTTGTGTGTAGAAAGTCGGGATGCCATCTTGCGCTTCAGGGTCGTAGCGGAAGCCCTGGACGCGAACTCTGCTCACCACGACCGTTTCCCTTCTTCCGTCCACGATTGCAAAACGATGCCCGATCACGGTTCCGATGATCTTGTCTTTGCCCGGGCCAATCGCGCCATTGCTCACACGATGGCCGTCCGGCATCTCCCAAAATACCTCGATTGGATTCGGTGCGGCGTTGATGATCTGCAGTTGCGGCCTCTCGAGCGCGAGGGCTGGCAGTGCAGACAACAGGAGTCCGAAAAGGGTGGCCTTCATGCAAAGCGATCCGGGGACATTGGATCGAGGGCAAGGGATGGTTTCTCACCGGCGAGCATCTCGGCAATGATTTTCCCTGTGGCCGGTGCCAGGGACAGTCCCATCATTGCGTGGCCGGTGGCCACGGTGAGATTTTTCCAACGGCGAGTGCGACCGAGATAGGGCATTCCATCCGGCGAAACTGGCCGCAGGCCGCTCCACGGGGTTACCTCGGCGAAGTCCGATTCAGCAAAGGCCGGAAAGTATTTTGGGAAGGTCCGCGTGATTCCTCGCACGCGGCGCTGCGTGATGGAGTCGTCGATCCCGGCCAGCTCCATTGTTCCGCCGACACGCAGTGCGCCGTCCATCGGAGTCACGGCCAGTCGTGCCTCGGTGCAGATGCTGCACCGTTCCGGAAGCTGTTTTGGGTTCGCCAGGGTGAGACTGTAGCCCTTGCCCGCCTGCATTGGAATTTTCAAACCCAGTTCCTTCGCGAGGGAGGCCGACCATACGCCGCCGCACAGCACCACCTCATGGCTCTCGATGGAACCTTCTGACGTTCTGACGGCTTCCAAGAATTCTCCCTCCCACTCAAACCCCGTCGCTTCCGTCCCCCAGAGAAACTCCACTCCGAGGCGCCGGAGTTCTGCCTCCAACGCGGCAAGGAAACGCGATGGCGTCAGGTGGCAGTCCATTGGGAAATAGACGCTCCCGCAGACATCCATGGTCACACCCGGATCGAGCGCGGCGGTCGCTTTCGCATCGAGGATCTCGGCAGGGATGCCCAGCGCGTTCGCCTTGGCAGCGATGTGCCCTTCTTCGTCGAGGGTGCGTGGCTCTTTGCACAGCATGAGCAGCCCGTGCTTCACGAGGCCGATCTCCAAGCCCATCTCTTCGAAACATTTGCGGCTCAGCAGACTCAGATCCCGCAGGACCGGAGCGGCGGATTCCACATGGGCCACCGTAGCCGCCCGCCAGAAACGCAGACCCCAGGTCACGAGATCGACATCGAACCTTGGTCTGATATACAAGGGCGACTCCGGATCTCCCATCCAACGCAGTGCCTGCGAGACCGCACCCGGCGCGGCCAGCGGTGTGAAATGGCTCGGCACGATCATGCCGGCATTGCCGAAGGAGCATCCGTCGCGTTGCTGCGGTTTGCGCTCGAGAATGGTAACCGAGAATCCTCGCCTCGCGCATGCGAGTGCGGTGCACAGTCCGACGACGCCGGAACCGAGAACGACGATACGCTGGCTCATGGTTGGAGATGTTTCTTCAGAAATTCCAGCTTCGCCTTCGATCCGCAGGCGGTCCCGGCGGCCCCGTGTCCCGCTCCGATGACGGGCAGGAAGGCGAAGTCCTTGCCTGCCTTCTGGAGGGCCGCCACCACCTGGGTGGTGGTGGCCGGATCGACGTTGGTGTCGAGTTCACCGACGATGAGGAGCAGCTTTCCCCCCAGCTTGTGGGCGTCCTCTACGTTCGAACATTTCGCGTAGCTCTCGTCGACGGGCCAGCCCATCCACTGCTCGTTCCACCAGAGTTTGTCCATGCGATTGTCGTGGCAACCACAATCGGCCACGGCGACTTTGTAAAAATCGTGATGATCGAGCACGGCTCGCATCGCGCTTTGCCCGCCTGCGCTGCCTCCGCAGATCCCTACCCGAGCGAGGTCCATCCACGGACGTTCGGCAGCGGCCGCACGGATCCAGGCGATGCGGTCGGGGAATCCCGAGTCTTTCAGGTTCTTCCACGCGACATCGTGGAAGGCTTTGCCGCGATGATTCGTGCCCATGCCATCGAGTTTCACCACGACAAACCCCGCATCGGCGAGTGTATGGAGAGAATCGAGCAGACCAAACTCTTTCGGGGCAAAGCTCCCGTGGGGTCCGGCATAGATCTCCTCGACCACGGGATAGGACTTCGCGGGATCGAAGTGCCTCGGCTTGACGAGAATGCCGTGGATGTCCGTCTTCCCGTCGCGTCCCTTCGCGACAAATCGCTCCGGCAGAGTCCAGCCACTTGCGAGCAGTGACTTTGCGTCGGCCCTCTCCAGTTCGCAGACAAGCGACCCGTCGGCGCTGCGGCGCAATTCATGCACGGGAGGCTGATCGGCGCGGGACCACCGGTCGATGAACCATTCGCGGGTCGGGGAGAATTCGACCCGGTGATTTCCGTCTCCCTCGGTGAGCCTGACAAAACCACTGCCGTCGAATTTCGCACGGCAGAGGTGGGTGTGACAGGGATCCTCGCCCTTTCGCAATCCGCTGGCGAGGAACCAGACCTGTTCGTTCTCCGCATCGACATGGAGCACTTCGCGCACCGGCCATTCGCCCGAGGTGACCGCATTCGCGAGCATTCCGGTCGCGATCTCGTAGCGATAGAGATGGGCCCATCCGCTGCGTTCGCTCATCCAGAGGAGTTCCCCCCGGTCGTGGAGCCAGTGCCGCCAGGTCTTTTGGGTATAGTCGATGAAAGTTCCGGAGGTCTCTTCCGCGAGGATGCGCACCGCTCCGGTGGCGGCATCCACCGCGAGAATGCGGTAACGCTGGTGGCCTCGCTCATTGTCGTCGAAGTAGGCCTCCCTCCCGTCCGGAGCCCAGGAGACGCGGATTTCGTGAGAGGTCGAGAAGCGATTCGGAAAGAGGGTCGCGTCGATCACCTGACCCTCTTCCATGTCGGGATGGAAGAGCACCAGAAGTGGTTTGGGCAGGGGGTCTCCGGGCTTGGCGTAGGGAACGACTTTCAGTTTTGGCTGCTTCTGGTCCCCGGGGGAGGAATCGACGATGGTGACGCGACGCTCGGGTACCTCGACGGCGGCACTGACGAGGAAGGATTTCGAATCGGGCGACCAAGAGATCTGGCCGCGATAGGTTGCTTTGTTAGGGATGGCGGAACGCAAGGTTCGTCCTTCGCCTCCCCGACCTGGCCGGAGCAGAATGTGATCTTCTCTGACCTGCGCAGACCAGGCCCGGTCCGGTGAAATCTCTGGCGGGACGGCTTTCGACGGCTCCGGTTTTCGGCCGGGGCCATCGAGGATCCAGGTGGAGCCCGTCGGATCGGCTTCGCACACGGCAAAATCCGATCCGTCGGCGCGGGTGAGAAGCCAGACGTGACCTCCGTAGGTTTGTTGTCGGCGTTCGCTTCGGGCCTCAATCCGACCGTAGGAAACCCGTTTCCCTTTCGTGTCGATCCAGTACAGGTTCAGGTCGAGGTCGACCGCATTGACGAAGCGAATCCCGGAGGAAATGTTGGACCCCCTGCTCGGGCGAGGTTGCAGCAGAGTTTCGGCGCTCCGCCGCGGCGGTGGCGCGGGAATCCCCAGGGCGGGCAGGTCGGCGGCACTCTTTCGTTCGCCGGTGGCCGCGTCGATGAGGACAAACTCGTGGGTCTCTGCCCCGGTTTGAATGCGATACCAAAAGGCAGGTTTGTCAGGGAGCCAGACCGCAGCAATCTGATCGCGAAAAACCAGGGGTGCGGAGTGCGCCGCCGGGGACAGGGTGAGACACAAGAGGGGAAACAGAAGAGCCGTGCGATGAAGCAATCGGCGGCTGTCCTGGCTGCGATCCGGGCGGGTGATTGTCCCTTTGTGAAGTCTCATTCCGGGTGTCTCTCTGTCTTTCCGGCGGAGAGTCCGAACCCCCGGCAAAAGGGATCGGCCTCGTCAAACAGCAGGGTCGTCTCGGCCACGACATGAGCACGGCCCGTGATCGTGGGAATGATTGCGCCATCTCCCGTCTCGTAGACTCCCTCGAAGACGGTTCCGAGTAGGCTCTCCTGTCGCCAGATTTCACCGGGGGCCAGGGTTCCGTTTGCGGCGAGACAGGCAAGTTTGGCGCTGGTGCCGGTGCCGCAGGGGGATCGATCGTATTCCCCGCCGGGGCAAAGCACGAAGTTGCGACTGTGGTTCGCGGGGTCCGCAGCAGGGCCAAAGAATTCAACATGGTCCACCTCCGGGAATCCTGCGGCACGGATCGCCTCGCGGGCGGCGACAGCCGCGTGCGTCAACTCCGGGATTTGTTCGAGTGTCAGGGAGAGCCCGTGATGGTTGACGAGAAAAAACCAGTTTCCTCCCCAGGCGACATCGCCGATGAATCGTCCGGCTTTCACGGCGGTGGCCTTGCGATAGGAGGGGACGTTTCGCACGCTGACACGACCGTCCTCGTGCAGGATCGCCGTCACCGTGCCGACGGGCGTCTCGATGGGATGGCTCCCCGGCGCGATCCGGCCGAGGTGATGCAGGGTCTCGATCACCCCGATGGTGCCGTGGCCGCACATGCCGAGGAGTCCGACGTTGTTGAAGAACGTCACCTTGGCGGTGTTCGCGGAATCCTCGGGTTCTTCCAGGAGTGCCCCGACCATGACCTCGTGTCCCCGAGGCTCACAGAGCAGGGCGCGATGCCAGTGCAAAAGATCTTCCCTGCCCAAACCACCAAGGATCACACGGGTCGGCTCGCCGCCGGTGTGAGAATCGATTGCGGGGATGCGGATCATGAATCGTTGTGGAAAGGGCTGTCAGATCCGCAGGGTCGGTTTGTCAGGATGGGGCGGCGGAGGAAAGGAGAAGGGGAGGGGCGGGACGTTCCTCCGCAGTCTCATTCAGGCTTGGTTTTCAGGGCATCGCGGATGATTCGCAGGACACGTTCGCGCTCGTCGCCGACGAGGGGCAGGCGTGGTTCCCGCACCCATTCCCGACCGAGCCCGGTTTCCTGACAGAGCAGCTTGATGTATTGCACGAAATGAAGGTGGGTGTCGAGTTTCATGAGCGGCTGGGCCCAGCGATAGAGCGTTCTGGCCTCCTCCCAGCGGCCTTCTCGGGTGAGATCCCAGAGCCGCTGATTCTCTTTCGGAAATGCGATGCCACTGCCCGCAACCCATCCGTCGATCCCGAGGATGGCGCACTCGAGGAATAGGTCATCGACTCCGGTGAAAAGCTGAAAACGGTCGCCGACGAGATTGCGAAGTTCGGTGATGCGGCGGGGATTGGCGCTGCTCTCCTTGATCGAAG
>CALDKL010000861.1 GCA_937898895.1 uncultured Verrucomicrobiae bacterium
GGCCCCTGTCCGTGAAGAGGAGGATGAAACCACCTCGGAAGCGTCGGTCGAACGGATGTTGCGGCGTTTCATCGAGGAGGATGACCCGCGCACCGAGAATGCCCGCTACATTCTCGCCCTCATGCTCGAACGGAACAAAACCCTCATCCCGGTGGACACCCGTGAGACCGAGACGCGAACCGTGCTCTTTTATGAACACGCCGACAACGGAGATGTCTTCATCGTCGCGGATCCGGGTTTAAAACTCGACGAGGTCGAATCCGTGCAACGGGAAGTCTCGGAGTTGCTCGCCGAGGAAGAGGCAAGGCTCCGCGAATCGGCCCCTCCCTCACCGGAGAGTGGACTCGAAATACCGGAGGAGTTCTCCGATCATGACAAAGCCGAGTCCGAGGAGCACGGTGACGAAGCCACCGAGGCCAAAGAGGAGGCGATTTCCCTTGCCGAGGACGAACTTGCGCACCCACTCGGAACGGACCCGTGACCAGACCTTCGGGGCGAACTCCCCGATCAGGTAGATCCCCATTTTGGCAGCCCCGAGGACGGCGAGACTCCATCCGCCGATGATGACCAGTTTCAGGGCAATGTCAGGCTCGAGCAGCTTCATGGAAATTATCCGACGAGCTTTTGCAGATTCGACTCGTAGGTGGTCCGGTCAATGACCGATTCGCTCACCTCCAGCGGGCGTCCGACGAGAATGCCGGCATGTGCGCTAAAGCGCGCGAGGTAGTCGGAGATCGAATCGTCGACGACGACTTTTTTGAAATCGCGCGAAGCGTGCATGAAACGAGTGACGCCGTCCTCGGTGCGCAGGGCGAGGCCGACATGGGAGCAAAAGGCTCCGTGGTACTTCGTTGCGATTCCGATGACATCGCCGTTTTGCAATCTTGGTTCGATCGCCGCGACCCTGGATTTCGGAACATGATAGACCGGGAGTGCCTCGACTCTCTCCTCGATCTCGCGCATGGGCTGGCGCAGCTCGGGATTGTTGCGGAGATAACGGTAGCTCTTCCAGAGGGTGGTCATCTCGGAGACGCGCCGATCGGTGATGCGCACCGCTCCGGGCAACGTGGGGGTGAGGTGACGGCAACTGCCGCGGGCATCGTTTTCAAAAAACCATTCAGCGAGGTAGTGGATACGTTCGAGGTAATTGCCGCCGCAGGTTCCGGCATGATAGCGGGTGAACTCGATCTGCCGCAGAAGATCCTCGGGCGAGTAGGAGTCCTTTTTGACCCCGATCATGCGGGCGAGGCCGAGACATTGTTCGAAGAAGCTCCAGCAATCGACGGCTCCCAGATTGACCGAAGGCGACTCGATGTGGTCATCGATCTCGAGAGTGAAATTCACGTAGGGAGTGCCCTCGAGTTGTTTTGCAAAGCGGATGATTCGATCCCCGATGGGCAGGGCGGACCAATTCTCCGAAGCGGCCTTCGAGAGCATCGCATCGAACTTCGTGCGCCCCCTGAAGATCGTCTCCAGGGGCAGGCGGCGCTTCCCGGCCGGTGTCTCGGGAGCTGCCGATGCCGTCTCCTCGGATCGGGTGAGTGCGGGGAGCAGGGCGAGGCCACCGAGAAAGAGGCAGGACCGTCTCGTGGGATAGTTCATTTTTCCAAAATAACTCATCCCGGAGCAATTGCCAAGCGGAGGCCACGGCAGCTCACGGATCGGGACGGGACAGGTAGCGGTCGAATCGCACGAGGAGAATGGGGGTGAGAACCAGGTCTGCGACTACCCCGCTGAGCATGGCGATGGCAAAGAGGAGCCCGACCTCCGCATTCACCCGGAAGGGGCTGAGCACCATCACGAGGTATCCGGCCGCGACAATCAACGCCGTGGCAATCACGGGGCGAATCTCTCGAGACAATCCGCGCGATACCGCTGCGAGCACGGTGCCGCCCCGCTTCCGCTCGAGGTGATGTCGGGCGAGGAGATGGATCGTGTCATCCACCGTCACGCCAAAAGCGACGAGAGTGACCGGAAAAGTCCCGACACTCATGGGAATGCCGAGCCAACCCATCGCGCCGAGGGTGATGACGATCGGAAACAGATTGGGCAGGATCGCGAGTCCTCCAATCACGAAGGAACGCACCGAGACGGCGATCATGAGCGCGACGGTGAGGGCGAGGAGGAGGAGGTTGGTGAAGAGCCTCGCCGTGATGAGTTCGCAGAGCCGCGCGATGAGGAGGCGGTCTCCGGTGACGCGGACCTCAATGTCCTCGCCAAACGATCCTGCGGCATGGCGGAGAATACGGGACTCAATCGCGAGCACATCGACCGAGGTCGGAGCGTGAATGCGGAGGCGAATCGCGGTGCGCGACCCATCGTAATCGAGGAAGGGTTTCACGACTTCTCGGGGAATGATCTTGCGAAAACTCTTGTGTGCCTCCGGCGTCGGTAGGCCATCAGGGCCGATGGATTCGGGAGGACTCACCTGGAGGAATTCTCCGAGCAGGTCGAGGTAACCGAGGGCGTGGCCACAATCCGATTCGAGCGAGTTCTGGAACGTCCGCAACTGTCCGAGCCGAACGGAGTCTTCGAAGCCATTGATGGCTCCGGTTTCGACCGTTACGGTCAGGAAGGAGGCCCCGCCGAAGGCACTGACGAACTTTCGGTAGGCGCGGACCATCTCCGAGTCCTCGGAAAAGAAACGGAGGTAGTCGGTATTCACCTCGAGCCGGGCGAGCCCCAGACCGGCACCGCCGAGGACGAGGGCGAGCAGGCCGAGGGCAGGTCGGCGGTGGCGATGCAGGATCGCCTCGAGCAAGGTTTCGGCGTGGCCGAGGAAGCCGACTTTGCCTATCCATTGCTGGCGCGGAATCCGGGGCGGGACGAGGGCGAGACAGGCGGGGACGACGAGAAGCGTGATCAGGAAATTCACCGTCATTCCGAACGCGCACGAGATCGCAAAATGTTGCAGGCCTACAAAATCGGTGAAGGCGATGGAGAGGAAGCCCAGCGTCGTCGTCGACATGGTGAGGAGGAGAGCCCGCCCAAGCGAGTTCCCGACCTCGCGGATGGCCGATAGGTTCTCCATCCCCGCCCGAAGATTGTCGAGGTGATCGGAAAGAATGTGCAGGTCTTCCGTGCATCCCACCACGAGCAGGAGGACGACAATCGTCGAGAGAAAGACGCTGATTTCAAACCCCGCCCAGCCCATGAAGCCCAGAGTGGCGATGGCACTGAGCGATCCGGTGAGCAGCGGGAGAAAGACGGCAGCACGCGAGCGGAAGAACAGAAAGATGATTCCGCCGATGACAACGAGGGCGACGGGTCCGAGGAGGAGCAGATCCCGCAGGATGTATCGCTCTGCGACGACCTTGAGGAGAGGGGCTCCGAGCAGGGTCAGGTCGACCGATTCTCCGACGCGATCCAGGATACGGGCGCGACGCTGTTCCAGTTCGGCGAGAATGCGACGGTGATTGGCCCCATCGGGAGTCTCGGGTTCCAGAAAGATGAGAACAACAAGGGCGTCTCCGGAGCGATTGAGAAAATGGTCCGCGACGATGCTGTTCTGGAGCAGCCGATCGATCACGGCGCGGGCCTCGGATTCCTCTTTCGGGATCTCCGGCAGTGCCGGAGCGTCACGGAGGCCCCCTCCTTCGGATGTCGGAAGACGGAGGGAAAACAGACTCGAGACCTGGGACACCCCCGGGATGGATTCCATCGATGCGGCGGCTTCCCGCAGGATCTCGAGCAGCGTCGGGGACGCGAGCGATTCCGAGCGCACTAGCAGGAGCATCACGGGACGCTCTCCGAAATTCTCCCGGATTTCGCGGAGGTGGCGGACGTCGGGGTCGTCCTGCGAGAGCAGGTGCTCCATCGAGGCGTCAATTCGGAGAAAGGCAAACCCCGTGGCAAGAATGATCGTCAGAACAAAAGCCGCAGCGAGCGCAGCGAACGGGCGCGAACTACTCCAGTGGAAAAGACTGACAATGAATCGGTGCATCCGTTGCGATGTCGGCAGGACAGCGAATGGGTGAAGCGGCATTCGGTCAAGGGGAAAGGGAATCTGGCGATGGCGAATTCGCCGGGGGAAGGCTCGGGACGGGAACGTTGCATGAATTGGGATCGGGTCCGCGTTTTCTGCTGCAATGTCATGGGCATTGGTATTTTTTGGTGGAAGTGAGAGGGATGGCCCGATACAGTGAAGGCGATGAAAACGCAATTCTCCCATCAACGTCGGGCGGGAGGGCTGATGGTCCTCACTGCGGTCATCTTGGGAACTGGGCTTTCGGTGCAGGCGCAGTTGAATGAAGACAGGATCGAGCGTGACGCGACCGGGGTTTACTCCGGAACCTCGGGCGGTGGTCGGTATTCCTACAATTACATCGATCCCATGTATACGGATCCGTCTCCGACAACGATACCGACGGAACATGGCCGTGTTCGGGTTCCCGTGAAAGACGGGAAGCTGTCCAGCTCCCTCAGCGATTCCGGTCTTCCTGGAAACGGCAAGGCGTCTTGTTCCGGAACCGAACAACGTTCGGAGGTGAAGCGTGCTGGAAAACTCATCGAGGTGAAAGCGACCGGCAAGGTCGCCCTCGATGACGGCCCCGTTCATGGTCCGTGGACCGGAGCCTCGATCCAGGGCAAGTTGACGGACAAAGGCGCGAAGTGGAATGCCCAGACCACGGCGGGGGCCCGTCAGGTCAACAGCACTGCCCCCACGCCGAATATCAAGACGGTCTCCGGGAACAATTTCAAGGGGAACGGTTGATCGGTGCCGTTCCGTTTTCGACTCTCTGGAAGGGGAATCCGGTGAAGCCGGGTTCCCTTTGTCGTTGCAGGGGGGGCAGCGCAGGTGAACCATTGCTGGCGTGCTTCGGCCGTCGGGAAACCTGCCCTTCAATCGAAATGTCCTGCCAATCATGAATCCGCGTGTCGTTCAATCGATTCTCGCTGTTGTCTCGGCTGTCGTCGGGGCTGGAATCACGGCGGCGTTTTTTGCCACCCGAGAGAGCCGGGTGGCAGGGGCCGCGGGAGGGCGCCCGCCGATCACACTTGACTTGGGAGGGGTGGCTGCGGATCCCTCCGCGATCATCGATCTTCCGATCGAGGATCCACGCATCTCCTTTCGCCAACTCACCGCCATTGCCGGGCGCTTGGCGGCGAAGGATCCCGAGGCTGCGGTGAAGCGGGCCAAGGAGATCCCCGGACACGACAACCGCGAGGCGTATCTCGGCGAGGTCCTCCGTGCCTGGGGAGAAAAGGATGGGGGCTCGGCGGCGCGCTTCGCACAGGAGTATTTTCATGGGCAGCAACTCACCGATGCCCTCTATTACATCTCCGACGGATGGGCCGAGGCCGATCCCTCCGGAGCGGCGAAGTGGTTCAAGGAAAACACCGAGGGTACGGTGCTCGACGACGCGATGTGGGAGGTACTCGAGTCCTGGGGACGAAAGGAGCCCGCCGCCGCTTTCGCTTGGTCTGCGAATCTCGATGAATACGTCAAATCGACTGCCATGAAAGGGCTTGCCGAAGGCTGGGGAGCCGTCGACCCGGCAGCGCTCAGCGCCGCCCTGGAGGCATGCTGCCGGT
>CALDKL010000862.1 GCA_937898895.1 uncultured Verrucomicrobiae bacterium
ATCGGGGGCCTATCACTGCTATCGGGGGCTCGTCCTCGAGATTCTGAAGCGCATCGAGGAGGAAATGGGGGAGTCGGCAAAAACGATTGCCACGGGGGGATATGCGGCTTTGATAGCCGACGGCCTGCCGGAGATCCATTCGGTGGAGCCTCACCTCACCCTTCACGGCCTGCTCCGGGTCGCGAACCTGAACTTCCCCACATGACAGACCCCACCGTCATCGGCATCGACTTCGGCGGCACCTCCATCAAGCTCGCCGTCGTCGTTGGCGAAAACCTCCTCACCGAAGTACAACAGATCCCGACCCGGGACTTCGATCATCCCGACCTGCTCATCGACCGTATCCTCGAAGTCGTCTCGGAACTTCGTCGGGAGCATCCGCAAGTCTCCGCAATCGGCGTCGGCGTGCCCGGAGCGGTGAATTTCCGCCTGGGTATGACCTACAATCTCACCAACGTGAAAGGGTGGACCTCAGTGCCGCTGCGCGACATCGTGACGGAAAGGACCGGTTTGCCCTCGGTGATCGAGAACGATGCGAACTGCATGGCCTACGCCGAATGGAAATTCGGCGCGGCCCGAGGGTGCGAACACGCCGTCTGCGTCACCCTTGGGACCGGTGTGGGCGGAGGGCTTATTCTCAACGGCGATCTCTTTCGCGGGGCCGCCTGCGCGGCAGGGGAGATCGGGCAGATGAGCATTGACCTGCACGGCGTGCCCGGTCCCTATGGCAATACGGGTGCGCTCGAGCGCTACATCGGCAATCAGCAGATCGCGGAAATGGCCAGAGTCGCCTACCGCGAGCGAGGCGTGGAGCCTCCCGCGTCCCTTGCGCCCCGATCCCTCGCCGCCGCCGCTACCGCCGGGGATCCGGTGGCCATTGATGTCTGGTGTCGTGTCGCCGAGTGTCTCGGCTCCTGCCTCATGAGCGTCGTCTACCTGCTCAACCCGGAAGCCATTGTCGTGGGAGGAGGGATTGCCGAGGCGGGGGAACTCCTCTTTGGGCCTCTCCGGGAGACGTTGCGGAAGTCACTGACTTCCGAATGTTTTGATCACCTCCGCCTCGTTCCCGCTCGATTTGGAAATACCGCCGGGATTCTCGGCAGTTCGGCGATGGCTGCTGCACTGGTTGTCGCTTCGGGCGGAAATCAGAAAGGGGGCTGATGGGGAAGGCTTTCCTGTTGCACTTTGTGCGGCGATGGATTGAATGGGTCTTTCATATCGCAGTTGGGCCTGATGTTGGCATGAAGGATGCTACTGTAGTCCGTGTCTCAACCCCCCAAACCATTTGATTCCATTCACCAACAATTTGAACCAATGAAACCAACACGACTGATGAAACCAATGATGCTCTCTGTGCAAACCGTTGCGATGGCAACGATCCTCTCCACTTCCGCCGTCCTTGCAGGAGACTGGGGAAAGGCCCCGGTGGATAAAACTCCGATCAAGGAGTGTGTCGACCTCGGTGGGGAACTCAGCGTAGGCTATGAGACCGACTACGTTTTCTACGGCGTCCGGTTTGCGCGCGACAGCGTCTGGACCGACGTGAAATACTCCATTGATGAACTCCCTCTGCCCGTCACCGTCGGGGCCTGGTATTTGAACGGGATCAACGGAGGGGGGGCCGGTTACGACGAACTCGACCTCTACCTCGACGTGACTCTCGGCACCTTCGCGGGCTTCGATTTCAACCTCGGCTACTATCACTATATTTTCCCCGAGATCCGCAGCAATGTGAAACCCGTGGGTGGGTATGGAGAAGTCTATCTCGACGTGGCCCGCAGTTTTGGATTCGTCGATGCCACCTACAGCATGATTCAGGCGTTTGGCGGGGACGGCACAGCACCAGGATGGATCCATGAACTCGGTCTCGAGAAGACGTTTGCCCTCTGTGACAAAGTTGATTTCGTACTCGGGGCGTCCGTCGCCTACAGCGACAACTACTACGACAGCGCTACCTTCGGTCTCACCCGCGATGCGGGCTGGAATCACTACTCCCTGAAGGCCTCGGTTCCGATCCATCTGAACTGCCGCACGACCCTGACGCCCTATATCGGATACACCGGTGCGCCCGACTCCTGGATCGCCGACGGGATCAATGTGGGAGTGGGCGGACCACAGTCCGACATTCTCCACGGAGGGCTGAACCTGGCAGTGACATTCTGATCTCCTGTCCCGCTATTTTTCCGAACACGAAAGACCCTGTCGCGAGACAGGGTCTTTTTTATGGAGCCGAGAATCGGTTCCCGGCCTTGGTTTCCATTCTACCGGGCGCAAAAAAAACCCTGTCGCGAGACAGGGTTTTGTCTTGGACCCGACCGGGTCCAAATCTCTCGCAGAGTGGGTCAGGCGGTGGCGGCAGGCTTCAGCCGGGCGGCCATGCGGCTCTTGAGGCGATCTGCAGTTCGCTTGTGGATCGTTCCGCTCTTTGCGGCCTTGTCGGTGGCAGAGGCATACTGATCGTATGCGGCCTGGGCAGCGGCCTTGTCACCGGAACTGATTGCGGCAAGAGCGGCCTTGCGGACGGTCTTCACGTTTGCCTTGACCGCGCGGTTCTGGGCCGTGCGGACTTTGGTTTGACGGACGCGTTTGAGGGCGGACTTGGTGTTGGCCATCGGATTCTGGTGTTTCGGAAAAAAGCGAGAGGGCGGGGAATGTATCTCCGGGTTTGGATCCGTCAAGCGCGATCTCGTTCGATGCGGACCTTTGGGGCATCCCTCCTCATTCGAACTCAATCGCCCGGGGGCGTGGGAGTTGCACTCGTTGGGCAGGAAGATCTTCGTTGGTCGACTCGGTTAACACGGGTCGGGCCAGGGGGAGTCCGTCGCTGCCAACCGGCTCGGCCACCGGGGCTTCCGTGGTGCCCTCAGTGCCCGGGGCGACCTCTTCGGCGACGACTGCGGCGGCGACAGGGGCAACACGCGCCCGAATGACGGGCGCGATGGATTTGTAGGGATCGTCCGTCCCAATCACGGTCGGGGCAATCGGAAGGACTGGCTGGGTATCCTCCTGAACCACGTAGCTTGCGACGAGAGGACCTTTGCGGTTCTGCTGGTTGGTGAGTCGCTGGAGACGGCTGCGTCCTTTGCCGTGGATACGGCAGAGCATCTCGAGATTGGTGCCGGGGCGTAGCGATTCGGTGTAGGTGCAGCGCACCTGCGAGGCAATGCCCTCCCCTTTCTGAACGACTTCGTAGCAGTCGTCTGAGGCGAGTTCGCCGGATTTCAGACAGATCTCGACCTGTTCGGCATCGGGCGGAGGAAGGAACGCCTTCGGCTCATACTTTTTGGCCGCTTCATTCATGACTGCGGACCAGACGGGAAGGATCGTTTCAGAGCTGAAGGCCCCCGGATAGATCGTACCGCTCTGGTCGAATCCGATCCAGGCGACACAGGTGACTTCCGAGGTGTAGCCCGCAAACCAGTTGTCGGTGAAGTCGTATTCCGTGCCCGTCTTTCCGGCGACGGGAAACTCGTTCAATCCGTATTTCTCTTTCGCTTTTGCTGCGGTGCCGTATTTGAAGGTGTCCTCGAGGATGCTGCTGATTTGGAAGGCGGTGTAGCGATCAATGGCCTGGCTGCCGTGCATCGCGACGTTCGGCGTGTAGATGACGTTGCCGAGGCTGTCGCGGACGTTTGCGATGATGTTGCATTTTTCGGCGCGCCGCCCGCTGTTGGGAAAGATCGTGTAGGCGAGGCAGAATTCCTCGAGTGAGCTTGGATTCCGGCCGAGGAAGGTGGCGTTGAACTTCTGGAGATCACCCTCGAAAGACATGCCAGCCTTGCGGGCGAGATTGACGACGGCTTCGGTGCCGACCTTTTGCCCGAGCCGCACCGTCGCGGCGTTTTTGCCCCTGGCGAGGGCGCGGCGCGAGGTGATCACATTTTCATACACGTTGTCGAAAGACTCGACCCCCCATTCCCCGAGGATCCCGGTGGTGCCGCCGACCATGACCTGGCGGGTATCCATGGGAGTGTCGTCGACAAGAGTTCCGGGGAAATAGCCTGCCTCGAATGCGGTCGCGTAGACGAAGGGCATGAAGGCGGTGCCGGTGGGGCGACGCCCCTGCGAGACCCGATCAAACATGGAATCGTTGAAATCGCGTCCGCTCACCCGGGCGAGGACGGCACCGGTCTTGTTGTCGAGCAGGAGGAGGGCTCCCTGGAGGTACTTCGGTGCGGGAAAGGTCTGGTCGGGGTGCGCAGACTCCTGAAAGGCGGCTTTCTTCGCCTTGTATTGGTCCATCGTCTCCTGTTTGAAATCCGGGTGCTGCTCGATCTTGGCGAGCTGCTCCTTCAGGGCATTTTCGGCAAATTCCTGGAGGCCTCCGTCGATCGTTGTGTGGATCGAAAATCCGCCTTTGGAAACGGCCTCGTAGCCGAGAAGTTCGATGACCTCCTGTCGGACCTTCTCGTAGACAAAGGCGGACTTGCCGGTGATGTTCGTTTTCGCTGCGATCTCGACCTGGGCCTTCTGAAGTCGGTCACTGGAATCCTGATCGATGTATCCTTCGGCGGCCATGCGGGCGAGGACGTGGTCCCGCCACTTTTTCGAGACCTCGGGAAAGCTGCGGGGCGAGCGATGGTACGGATTGGGGATCGTCGCTGCGAGAGTTGCGGCTTCGACCACCGAGAGGTGTTCCGGATCTTTTCCAAAATAGCCTTCCGAGGCGGCGGCGATGCCGTAGTAGCCGCTCCCGAAGTAAATGCGGTTGATATAGAGTTCGAGGATGCGCTGCTTGCTGTTGAGGCGCTTTTCGATGCGTTGGGCGAGGAAGATTTCGGTGAATTTTCGGCTCAGGGTGCGATCCTTCAGTTCGAAGGTCTGGCGGGCGAGCTGCTGGGTGATGGTGGAAGCTCCCTGGTTGATGCCGTTCGAACGCAGGCCGTGGTACAACGCGCGGATGATGCCGATATAATCGACTCCGTCGTGTTGATAGAAGCGACTGTCCTCCGCAGAGAGGAGGGCGTGGACAAAGTGGGGCGAGACATTGTCCAGCGAGACGGGGCGTCGGTTCTGCACAAAGATGCGCCCGAGTTCCCGCCCGTTCCTATCGAAAATCCGGCTCGCGACCTCGACCTCCTCGAGTGCGGAGAGATCGAACGTTTGAGCCAGATCGTAACGGGGTTTCAGATAGAAAAAAGCACCCACGCCGCCCACGGCGAGGACGACGAGGAAGAGGACGAAGAGAAAGGCAAAGACCTTTATCCAGAAGATACGGCGACGACGGCGCTTCGAGCGCATTCGGTCTCGTTCGCTCAAGGGCGGCAAATCGATCACGGGACGTTGCTGGTATCCGGCATCGTCACGTCCAATCGAGTCAAAGTCGATATCGTCGTAGTCCTGGGACACGGAAGAGTTCTGGAAAGGAGGTTGGGAGCAGCTAGGATCCCCCTGATGCACAGGAATCAGGGTACCCCGGACGCTTCCCAAGATACGCCCCTTTTTGATCTCGTCTTTCAAAGAATTTCAGAAAGTCCCGGGGGGGGCGTGCCATTTTCCGATTGGATGGCGCTCGCTCTGTATCATCCCGAGCACGGATACTATTCGCGCGGACGAGACGGAGGGAGCTTCCGAGAGATTGGGTGCCGGGGGGATTTCTACACGAGTGTCTCGGTGGGGGAAACTTTTGGTTTCCTCCTCGCCCACCGCATCGCGAGCGAGTGGGAGACGGGCTTCGCAAGGGGGCGACCCTTCGTCGTGGTCGAGCAGGGAGGGCACGACGGGCAACTCGCCCGGGACATCCTCGCCGGACTCCGGGAACTTGGTTCGCCCTTGCTCGAAACGCTCGAATACCGCCTCGTCGAACCAAGGGAAGAGCTTCGAAAAAGTCTCGAGAGCCATTTTTCGGCGAACCCCGATCCGGCGATTCGGGTGGTCTCCTCGCTCCGGGAAGCCAGCGCCCCGATCGGAATCTTTCTTTGCAACGAACTGCTCGATGCCTTTCCCGTCGACCTGCTCCTCTTTGAAGACGGCCTCTGGCACGAGCGCCAGGTCGGGTGGAATGCCGCGGCGCATCATCCGGAATTCGTGACTCGTCCCCTGCGCCCGGAATGGACTGATTTCGTCGCCGCGCTCGGGGCAGGGTTTCCGGAGGGATATGGCACCGAAATCTGCCCCATGCTCGACGAATGGGTGGCCGAAGTGGCGGCGCTCTTTACCCGGGGGCTCTGGTGGATTATCGACTACGGCTACGAGCGGGCCGACTACTACCTTCCCCGGCGATCCTCCGGGACTCTGCGAGGTTACCGGGGGCATCGCAGCACGGAGGATCCCTTTGCCCATCCGGGAAAGCAGGATCTCACTTGCCATGTCGACTTCACCCGCGTGGAAGAGGCCGCCGTCCGCACGGGGCTTTCCCGGCGGGCCTTTACGGACCAACATCACTTCCTCATGGAAGCGGCCCGGCCCTGGCTCCTGTCCCTCGAGGGCAGGACTCCCGAGGCAAGCACCGCGAAGCGCCTTCGCCAGTTTCAGACCCTGACCCACCCGTCCCTGATGGGGCAGCAGTTCAAGGTGATGGAACTGACCCGGAACGGATCCTGAGCCGACTCCCTCGCTCCCTCGCTACTGGAGGCTTGACGCACGGACTGATCTTCCGGACACTGTGCAAACGATGGGATATGCCCCTGCCAGATCGTTTTCACTCCTCGTATTTGCGGGCGTCAGTGCATCCGCGAGCTTCTTGCTTTTCGCTGCGCCGGTGGACTTCGAGAAAGAAATTCGACCCATTCTCGCGGAGAAATGTACCCTCTGTCATGGACCCGATGAAGCCAAGGCCGGCCTGCGTCTCACCGGGATCGAACCATCGACCCGGGTTCTCGATTCCGGCCATCGCGGGATCGTTCCGGGGGAACCCGAGCATTCCGAAGTGCTCGATCGGATGAGGTCGATCGATCCCGAGGAACACATGCCCCCGCCGGACAAGGGCGAACCGCTCACCGTTGCCGAGATTGCCGTTTTCGAGCGATGGATCGCTGAGGGTGCCATCTGGCCGAAACACTGGTCTTTTGCCAAGCTCCGCCAGCCGGATCCGCCGACGGTGAAAGATGGGGTGTGGGGGAAACATCCGATTGACGCCTTTGTCCTGGGTCGACTGGAGGAGGAGGGCATTGCCCCCTCCCCCGAAGCGGACCCGAAGACTTTGATCCGGCGTCTGTTCTGCGATCTCACGGGCCTGCCTCCGACTCCGGAGCAGGTCGATGATCACTTCGCACGAATCGAGGCGGACCGGGAAACCGGCCTTGCCCGACTCGTCGAGGATCTCCTGGCCAGCCCCGCGTTTGGCGAGCGTTGGGGGCGTCACTGGCTCGACCGCGCCCGCTATGCCGACAGCGACGGATATGAGAAAGACAATCATCGGCCCGACGCGTGGAGATATCGCGATTGGGTCATCGCAGCGATCAATGAAGACATGCCCTTTGATCGTTTCACGATCGAGCAGTTTGCCGGTGACCTCCTCGCCAACCCCACGACCAACCAACTCCTCGCGACGGCATTTCATCGCCAGACTCTCACCAATACGGAAGGCGGCACCGACAAGGAACAATGGCGCGTCGCGGCGGTGATGGACCGGGTCGAGACGATGGGCTCCGTTTGGCTCGGCCTGACTCTCACCTGCGCCCGCTGTCATACCCACAAGTATGATCCGATCACTCAGCGCGAATACTACAGCCTCTTTGCCTATTTCAACAACGCCGACGAGGTCAGCGTGAAGATTCCCGAATCGATCAAGTCCTGGGAACGGTATCAAGCCGCCCTCACCGCCCACGAGAGGGAGGAAAGAGAGATCGCGAATCGCCTCGATGCCGCCCGATCCGACCTCGAAGGCAGCCTCGGGGAGTGGGAGGAGCGGTTTACGGCTCTCCTCGCAGCGGCAAAGGCAGTGAAGGATCCCGGGTGGGTGGCGTTGCCGATCGATTCCTTCGCGGCTCCGAAAGGGGTGCAATTCGCGAGGGAAAACGATGGTTCGATCATCGTAGGGGGCGAAAATCCGGCCACTGCGGTCTACACCGTCACTCTGCGTCTTCCGGCGGGTCGCTTCACCGGGCTGCGTCTCGAGGTGCTGCCCGATGACAGCCTTGGGGGCAAAGGACCCGGTCGGACAAAACACGGAAACTTCGTCCTCAATCGGATCGAAGCCACGGTGAAGGGGCGAGGAGAGATTCTCGTTGCGGATGCCGCAGCTGATTATTCCCAGAAGAATTGGAATGTGCTCGATCTCCTTGCCGGGAACTCGCCGGGCGGCACTGCGGGCAAGGGGTGGGCCGTCGGAGGTGCCACCGGGACGGGCCATCATCTCGATCTCGGATTCGCCGAGCCGCTGGTGTTGTCTGCGGAAACGGCCGTGACGCTAACATTGATACAGAACTACGGAGCGCAACACACGCTCGGCAGGTTTCGCTTTCACGCCCTCACCACCCCCACCGCGCTTGCTCTGCCGGCGGAGGTGAGGCGCGTCCTCGAGAAGCCCGTCGTCCTACTCGATTCGCAAGACCGCACGATTCTCGCGGCCTATGCCGCTCGCCTGGATGCAAAGACGCGGCCTTTGCTCGCCGAAGCGGCCGCTCATGCCCGAAAGCGCCCCGTGGCCCCCGAGATGGACGTGCGTGTCATCGGAGAACGGCATGCGGAGCGGCGCACCACGCACCTGCTCCACCGGGGGGAATTCAAACAACCGAGAGACACCGTTGCGCCAGGCTCCCTCTGGGCACTGCCTCCGGTGAAGCTCCGTGGCGATGGAGGCGATCGGCTCGACCTCGCCCGCTGGCTGGTTGGCGGGGAAAATCCACTGCCTCCCCGCGTCGTGGCAAACGACCTCTGGGCTCAGCTCTTCGGCGAGGGACTCGTCGCTACGCCCGAGGATTTCGGAGTCCGCGGCGACCGTCCCACCCACCCCGAATTGCTCGATTGGCTCGCGGCCGAATTGATCGCGAAAGGGTGGTCCCGTAAAGCCCTCATCCGCGAAATCGTCCTAACCAATACCTATCGACAGTCCTCCTCCGTGCGCCCCGATCTCCTCGAGCGGGATCCGAAGAACCAGCTTCTCGCCCGCCAGAATCGATTCCGTGTCGAAGCCGAGATCGTTCGCGATTTCTCCCTGGCCGCCGCCGGGCTCCTTTCGCCGAGGGTGGGTGGACCGAGTGTGTTTCCGCCCATTCCCGATGGAGTCGCCGATGTGAATTACAATTCCGCCTTCAAATGGAAGACGAGCGAGGGTGCGGACCGATACCGCCGCGGTCTCTACACATATTTCAAACGCACCGCTCCCCATCCCTCCCTCCTTTCTTTCGACTGCCCCGACTCGAACGTCACCTCGGTGCGGCGATCCCGTTCGAATACGCCCATCGCCGCTCTCGTCACTTTGAATAGCGTGCCCTTTGTCGAGGCGGCGCAGGGCCTGGCCCGCCGAGTTCTTTCCGAACAGCCGAATGACGAGGATGCCTCGAGACTTCGCCGCGCCTTCCGGATCTGCCTGGCGCGGGAGCCCCACGATGGGGAGCGCGATCGGCTCCAACGCCTCCTTGATACCTCCCGCGCCTGGTATGACCAACGGGGAGAGGAGGCCGAGGCTCTCGCCGGGCCGCTCAATCCGCCGGGGGTTGATGTCCGCGAATCTGCCGCTTGGACCGCGACAGTGCGCGTCCTTCTGAATCTCGATGAATTCCTGACGCGCGAGTAGATCCCCGCGACCCATTCTCGTGCCCGACGTGCGCGAATCCGTGACTCGATTCCAGGCGAGTTGCCGGGTTAGGTTTCTCCTGTGATTGCTTTCTGTCAGCGTCCCCTGCTTCGGGGCGGACTCCTGTCCGGCCTCTTTCTGTTCGTCGGGGGAGGCATGGCGCAATCCCCTCTTCCGACTCCCACGGCAGAAGCGGCAGCCCTGCCCGAATCCTTCGGGCTGCCCGAGGAAATCACCGAAGATCATTTCACCGCACTGAAGCAACATTCGCCTTTCCTCCGCACTCTCGATCTTTCCAAATCGCTCATCATCACCGGGGTGGCGCGGATCGGAAACGAACCGGTGGCTACCCTCCTCGACCGCGAGTCGAGCAAAACCTCGATCGTTTCGCGCAACGCGGTCAATGCCGAAGGGTGGCAACTGGTGGAGGTGACCGGCAATCTTTCCGACATCGAGACGCTCACCGCCAAGATCAAGATGGCGGGCGGTAGCGAGATTTTCTCGATCCGCTACGAGAAGGCTCCACCACCCGGCAAGACCCCGGCGGGAGTGGTTGTTTCCAACAAGATCGGAAATGGAACTCCCGGTGGCGGAACTGGTCCCCACGGAGGGTCCGACCCACGAATGCTGACCCCGGATCAAATGACCGACGCCCGGAACGCGGCCCGAAATATCCGAGGTGGCTTCAAGGCGGATGGATACGGCGACAACCAGACCGTCCCGCCGGAAGTGGTCTCGAAGATCGCGCGGCTTTCCGTCGAACAGCGGGAGAGTATCAACGTGAAAATGTACGAGTATCGCAACCGCGGCCTCGGCATGACGGAACGACAGCAGATATACAACCGTCTCCTCGATCAGGCGGTGGGGAAACGCTGACCTCGCCCGCCGTCCAGGCACCCATGAAGGGGGGATACCCCTCCCTCTTCGGGCCCCTCTTCGTGCAAGCCAAAACGCTCCCGACAGCAGGCGGCGCGGAGATTGAAAATTTTTTCTTTACACTTCTCGCGAAATGCATCAAGAACGGACCCTGCCGAAACTTCAAAGCCAATCCACCCTCATTGTGATGTCCTCGAATCCGACCCCCTCCACCCTCGTGCGAATGATCCTCCTCGTATTTGGTGCGGTTCTCCTCTTCGCCGTTTTCTCTCCCGAGGTGCGGGCCGAAGATGCCGCCGCACCCGCTGCCGCTGGTGAAGCCGGAGCCGGGGAGGAAGCTCCCAAGAAGACGACCCTCATGGACATGATCATCGGGGGGGGGATTTTCATGGTGCCTATCGGGATTCTCTCGATCTGGGCACTGACCCTGGCCGTCTTCCTCGCCCTCCAACTCAGCAAGAAGAAATACATCCCCCAGCGACTCAAAGACGAACTCATCGGCTACATGTCCGAGGTCAAGGTCCGCAGTGCCATTGATGCCGCCTCCCAGGACACTTCTTTCCTGGGTCGCATGGCCACCGTCGCATACATCCATGTCGATGCGACCGATCCTGAAACTCTGGGACGGTCCAAGGTGGAGGATGCCATGACCGACTTTGTCGTGCGCGAGAGCCTCAACACCTTCACCCTCATCGGATATCTCTCCGTCATCGCCCAGGGGGCGACGATGCTCGGCCTTTTCGGGACCGTCGCGGGCATGGTGCTCGCCTTCGACTCGATGGGGCTTTCGGGTGGGTCCGATCCCGCTGCGCTGGCGGGCAACATCTCCCTTGCCCTGATCACCACGGCGGGTGGTCTTGTCGTGGCGATTCCCGCGATTTTCCTTTTCTACGGGTTCAAAAACCGCTACAACAAATTCGTGAGCGATGCCCAGCAGGTGATTGTCGAAGGGCTGGCGGCGGCGGTGGCAACCGTCAATGCGGATCAGGCCCTGGCCCGTGTTCCCGAAGGAATTGCCGAGATGTGAGATTTCTCGAGTTCGCCCCACTCTTTCCGATCCTCTTCGTTTGTGACAAGACATGGCTTCTGACAGGAAAAAGGAACTGATGGCCGCCTATGTGGAGGACAATCTGAACATGGACATGTCCCCCATGATCGACTTGACCTTCCTTCTTCTGGTCTTCTTCATGGTCAGTTCGCACCTGATTACCGTGCAGATTGATCGTCGGGTGAAGCCGCCCGTGGCCAAAAATGCCCAGGTCGCGAAAGATGCTTCCGGTCGGGTTGTCGTGAACGTGCTCGCCGATGGCTCCATCTGGGGGCTGGACAAGATCGAGCTTCCCACCTCCGAGGCGATCCAGGACTATGTCGACCAGGTCCGCGTCCGCAATGAGGAACAAGGGATCACCACCCGTCTCAATCTCCGTGCCGACAAAGAGGTGGACACACGCATCATCAAGAAAGTCGTGCAGGCCGCCGGCGAGGCCGGAGTGAGCGAGGTGATCTTCGGAAGCCTCTCGGTGGACAAGTGAAGTTCTTCCCTTCTTCTTCCCCTTCCCATGGCACGCAAGACAACTCCCCAGGAACCCGATCCCGCTCTCGACATGTCGCCGATGATCGACATGTCATTCCTGCTGCTCATCTATTTCCTCGTCACCTCGACGCTCGAGCCGGTCGAATCCGATCTCGCCATGACCATGCCGACGAGCATGGGCGAAAGCTCGGCCAAAGTGGAGATCGACATGATGACTGTTCAGGTCAATCCGGTGGGGGCCGTCGTGCTGAATGACGAGGTGCTCGACACCGATCCCACTGTGCGCGAGTTGCCCATGCTCGTTGATCGGCTTCGCACTTATGTGGAGAGTGCCAAGCTCACCGATTCTGATCCGATGGTGATCATTGCGGCCGACGATGCCGCAAAAGGGCAGCGTTTTATCGATGTCTTGAACGCTCTCGCCGAACCGGGTGTCGAAATCAAGAAAGTCACCATCACCGGATTCACCGAGGAATAAGCACCGATCCTTTGGCATGAGAGATGAGACGGCCTGCGGTCCCCACGTCCCGAATCAGCGCAGGCTCCGGAGTTTTCGACATGCCGCGCGTCGTTTCTGGACTGCGACCCTCTTGAATCGAGGGATGCACCCTCTTCGATCCGGATACAGGATCCCGAAGTTTCACCACCGATGACCGTTGCGGGACGGTCGCCGAATTTTTCCCCCATTTTTTGATGAATGCTCCCCTGTCAGTCCCCCCCCGAGGCCTTTTCGCCGTTGCGGCCCTCGCTGTAGTGATCTCCGGTGCCCTGCGTGCGCAGGACGACAGTGTCGAGGGCCTCTATCAACAGGCTGCCGAACTCAGCGTCTCCGGCCAGCACGCCGAAGCCTCGAAGGTGTTCGAGAAAATGTTCGATCTCTCGGGCGGACTTGAGACTCTCTTTGAAGATTTTGGAGCGCAGGCCGGGGGAATTCTTTTTGACTATGGCATGACCCTGCTGCCGCAACAGCGATGGGAGGATGCGAGGAAGGCCTTTACCGAATGTATCAACGCGAACGAGACGGCCAAAAGGGTCGAATCACCGATCAAGTCAGTCAACCAACGCGAGAACCTCGCCAAGTTCCAACTTGGTTTTTGTGAGGCCCAGATCGGCAATCATGCCGAGGCGATCAAGCTCTACGACCAGTACCTGGCCTCGAAACCGAGCCAGGAAGAATTGGCCCAGGTCCGCAACAGCTTCAAGCTGCGCTACGGTGCCTCGCTCATGAAGCTGGGCCGGGTCGAGGAAGGCATCGCCACGGTGCAGGAACTCTTCGACAACCAGGAGGCCTGGAAGGTCAATCCTCAGTTCCTCATGCAGGGCACCCTCGAGCTGGGTCTCGCCTGGGTGGAACAGGCCACTGCGGCGAACGGAGAGGAGGCGGCCATCGAAAAAATCGCGGATCGCGGACACGCCTTCCTCGACAAGAACGAACACCTCATCCACCTCGAACCTCTCGATCAGTTCCGCTTCGGATTTGTCGACCGTCTCCGCAAATTGGGTTACGAGTCGACCAAAGCAGGACTCTACTCGCTCGCTCTCCGCTATTTCTCCTACCTCCCGACGATCGACGATATCCGCACCGATGTGAATCTCTCGGTGGCACGGCAGCCCATTGGTGCGGGAGTGCCCTCTCAGTTCAAGGCCATCCTCGACCAACTCGCCGAGAGGGAAAAGGCCCCGATGCATCCCGATGCGGAAACGCTTCGGCTCGTTGCGAACTGTTATGAGCGCATGGGCAACCTCCTCGCTCCTCGGGCGATCTACTGGCATCTTGCCTCCCAATATCCCCAGGTGGACGCAAACGTGCGAGGCGAGATTCTCCACGAGGCGGCGCGGCTTTCCTCCCTGCTGTCGGATTATGCGGCGGCACAATATTTTGGGGAGATGTTTGTGAAGGAGATGCCGGAGCAACACCCGCTGCGGAACAACGTCTCGACCTTCATGCTTCAGTCGCTCTTTACTTCGAGGGAGTATGACGAAGTCATCCGCATCGCCGGACTGGTCCGGGAGCGCCACCCGCTCGGAGCCCCGGAACGGGAACTGGCCGACTCGCTGTATCCTCTCGCGCTCTACACAACCCAAAAGCACAAGGAGGCCGAAGGTCCCTTTTCCGAATATGTGAAGGCCTATCCCGATGGTGCCAATCGCGAGATCGTGATGTTTCACCGGGCGAGCAACTCGCTCGTCCTCGGCAAGATGCGCGAGGCGGCGGAACAGTACGAGGACTTTCTCAAGGCCTTCCCCGCTTCCGACCGATTCCTCGATGCGTCCCTCGCCGATCTCGCCGTGGCCCGCTTCAATCTCGAGGATTACCCGGCGGTGATCACCAACGTGGACAAGCTCGTTGCCGCTCGTCCGAAGTCGATCCAGATCGGCCGTGCGCAGAACCTGAAGGGCGATGCCCTCCTCATGCAGTCGAGCCGCATGGGCAAGGAACAGAAGGAGGAAGCCGCGAAATTGCGTCAGGAGGGGCTGACCGCCTATCTCGCCGCAGTCGACGGAGGCAAGGCTTCCCAGGCGAGCGATCCGGAGCGCGCCGCTTTCCACAAGGAGACCGTGGCCGAGGCTCTTTGGAAGTCCGCCGACATCTACTTCCAGGACGGAGCGGTGGAAAAGGGCATCGCCCAATACGATGCCTTCTTTCCCGATTACTCCGGCACCTACTACGAACCGCAGATTTCGATCTTCGCCCTGGAATACCTCGAAAACGCGGGGCGCGGAGAAGAGGCCCTCGTTCAGGCCGAGAAGATGGTGTTGGTCCTCGGCAGCAAGCCCCCGGAGCAACAGGATCTCACCCTGCTCCGCCAGGCGATCGGATCCTACAGCGAGGCGTCGGTCCGCATCCGGGGCATCGAAAAGACCGTCGAGATCCTCGGCAAATTCCCTGGCATCGATCCGGCGAATCAGGCGTTGCTCACCTGGTTGAAGATCCAGCAGGTCATCGTGCTGCAAGAATCGCGCAAGAAGATGGCGCAGGATTCGCCGGAGTTCGCGGCGGTCCAGGCCCGGATCGGAAAGATCTTCGAAGAGTTGCGCTTGTTTGAGAAGCGCGATCTCTCGGAGTATGCCCTGCAGCAGATCGGGATCTATTTTGCGGGGACGGACAACCCCTTCCTCGGAGTGCCCTATTTCGAGGAATTGCTCGCCCGCACCAATCCGGAGGCCGAAGCCTTCAAGGGGCCTGCGGACATGGAGTTGGGAAAGATCGAGATGCGTGCGGCCGATCCTGCCAAGGTGCAGTCGGCTCGGGAGCGTTTTCGCCGCATCATCGCCTCGGAGAGCGAGGACAGCAAGCCGCTCAAGGCGCAGGCCTATCTGAACCTCGCCGACCTTCACATGGCCAGCAAGGAGTGGAAAGATGCCTATGCCGTCCTCGACGTGATCAACAAGGACAAGGCGCTCTTTGCCAAAGATCGTGCGAAACGCGCCGAAGCGCTCTTCAAACTGGGGGTGGTGCTTGATGCGATGGGTGATCCCGCCGGAGCGAATCAGGCCTATCTCGGTGTCGTCTCGACTTACGGCGCCTTCAACGACTGGGTGACCCAGGCCTGGGAGCGTTACATCCCAAACAGTCTCAAGGACATCGAGGCCATGCCGGTGAACGATCCCCTCTCCACCGCTTTGAAACGCAAGCGAGAGCTGACCCTCTACAAACTTTGCGTGAAGTATATCTTTCAGTGGCAGGCACTCGATGAAAAGCGGGATGGTCCCTCGGGGGCGTTGACCCGTCTCCGACGTCAGGTGCCGGAAATGAAGATCCAACTCAAGATCACCCCGGTTGAGGAAACCCAGATATTGAACGAACTCGGCATCGCGCCCAAGAAGTGAGCCTTATCGGATACGACTCCATGAATACGACCCTTTCCTCCGATGTCCTCCGTTGTCTCGCTCTCGGGGCACTGTTTTCCACCGGCCTGGTCTCCGCCCAGGTGCGGGAAACCCCCGTCACGCTCGCTCTTGTCGAGGGGGGGAATCCACAGGGCTACGCCCAGGGCACCACTGACCAGGGTGTGCTCTTTGCCACTTCGCCCGGTGGCCAGGCCCAGCTCGTGCCCTACACGCGAATCCGTGGCGAAGGCCTCCAGAAGCTGATTCGTTTTGAGGAACGTGCCGAACTCCTCGGCACACCTCGGGCGCTTTTCTCGGCGGGTCAGTACAACGAAGCCGCCGCCGCCTACGGCAAGGTTGCCCGCGACTACGCGATCATCCTCTCGGGGCCGCAGAACTTCGCCACCGAGGCCCCGGTGAGCGTGCCGATCGCTGGCAGTCCGGCGTTCTTCCGTCTGGTCCAATCCCCCTGACAACTTGACCAGGGGCGAGTGGTCCGGCCCGCGAGGCCTTCCGACTCCCGGCTTTCCTGTCCCAGCTCCCCCGGATTGCTGCAGCCCGGAGAGCTGCTCCAGAACGGAGCGGGGGACAGACCCGGGGCGGGCGCGCGCAGCCTCGCCCGCAGGTG
>CALDKL010000863.1 GCA_937898895.1 uncultured Verrucomicrobiae bacterium
TTCCATCACGAATTCTCCTCTCTCCTCCTGAAGCAGAATGAGAACCTATTCGAATCGCGGCGCTGGACGGCTGCGAATGACCCCTCCTTCACCTACCGAGCTCCCGGGGTGGTCGAGGAGCAGGACGGAGACCGCAGTGAGGCCACTCGCGTCCTCGCGGCCGAACAGGAGAAAACCGGCGGCTCCGGGAGCAGTCTCCTCCGGGTCGACTTCGAATTGATGAAGGTGGGATTCCTCACCCCCTACAATCAGGTCTCCATCGAACAGGATCTCAACGAAACCGCCGCCCACCTCTTCACCAATCCTGAACTCTGGGAATTCTGTCGGCAGTATCCCCGGATCGATCAGAAGGTCGACATCCTCATCGACTTTTACCGGCGACTCGATCCGAAACTGGATCGGCTTTATTTCCGACGCCTCACCCTCGGCCCCACCTCCACCCCCGAGCCATGAACCGAATCACCCGCATCCTCGTCGAACTGGCCCTGGAGGAAGATCTGGGTCGGATCGGCGATCTCACGAGCCGACATTTCGTCGATGCCCGTCACCGTTCCTGCGGGCGAATCCTCGCCCGCGAGGCGTGTGTCGTCTCCGGGAACGCCGTGGCCCGCCACGTCTGTGAGGCCATTTCGGAGGGAGACGACCTCGTCTACACCACCGTGCTCGGCGATGGCTCGGCAGCGGAATCGGGCGATCTCGTCGCCACTATCGAGGGGCCCACCCGGCTCGTCCTCCAGGCTGAGCGGACCGTGCTGAATTTCCTGCAACGCCTCAGTGGTGTAGCCACGGTGACCCGCGCCTATGCGGCCGCAATCGCCGGGACGCGGGCTCGTCTCCTCGATACCCGCAAGACCACTCCCGGCTGGCGGGAACTGGAGAAAGCAGCCGTCGTCCACGGGGGCGGCACCAATCACCGCTTCGGCCTCTACGACGCCGTCATGGTGAAAGACAATCACCTGGTGGCCAACTCCGATCCGATCGATCTCGCCGCGAGGATCGCGGAGGTGCGACAGAGGCACCCTGAAATCCGCATTGAATTCGAGGCCGACCGTCTCGACCAGGTCGAAGCCTTTCTTCCTCTCGAAGGCGTCGACGTCATACTCCTCGACAACATGTCGAATGAGATTCTGCGAAAGGCGGTCGGGTTGCGGGATCGCCTCCGCCCCACCGTCCTCCTCGAGGCGAGTGGCGGGGTGAATCTGAGCACGATCTCCGGCATTGCGAAAACCGGCGTCGATTTCATCTCCGTGGGTGCCCTGACCCATTCCGTCCGGGCCATTGATCTGGGACTGGACCTCGTTTCCTCTGATGTCTGAGAAAATCCACGCCGAGATCGTGCGAGGGTGGCCCCAGGAAGACCTCGACCGTTTTCCTGCCGAACGATTCCGCCACCTCGACGCGACCGGTTCGACCAACGACGACCTTCTCGCCCTCGCCCGGTCCGGGGAGGTCCGCCCCTACGATCTGATTTCGGCTGATTTCCAGACTCAGGGGCGAGGTCGTCGCGGGGATCGTTGGGAGGCACCGTCGGGACGCAACCTGCTGTTCTCGATCGCCCTGCCCCTCGAGGGAGAGAGACAGCGTTGGCCACGCCTGCCGCACCTCACCGCTTCGATTGTTGGAGCGGTGGTCGAGTCCATCCTCGGTCCCGGATACCGGCTCCAGGCAAAATGGCCCAACGACCTCCTCCACGATGGACGGAAGCTCGCGGGCATTCTTGTCGAAACCGTCCTCGCACCCTGGCCCTGCGCCATCGTCGGGATCGGTCTGAACGTGAATCTCCGTCACGAAGAGCTGCCGGATGAACTCCGTCCCATTGCCACGTCGCTCTACGAGCTGCTCGGCTGCGAATCGAGCCGCTGGTTCCTCCTCGGGCAGATCGTGCGTGGTTTCCTGAAAGGGTATCCAGAGAGGATCGAGGATTTTGCCACAGTGCTCGACTGGATCCGGGCCCGGGATTTTCTCGCCGGACAACAGCTCTCGGTACGCAGCGGACGCGACTGGCATGAGGGCCTCGCGAGGGGCATTGGCGACGAGGGGGAATTGCTCCTCGAGGCTGCCTGCGGGGAGATCCTTCGCATTGTCAGTGCCGAGGAAATCCGACGAGGATGATCCCCTCCCCTTCGGGATCAGGGTTCCTCGGAAAGCACCTCCACCTGATTCCCGATGCGGATTGTCCCCGACTTGGTTTCCTGGATGAAATTCACTCCAAAATACACGGCACCCGTTTGGCCCGGCTCCTGCCGAAACGTGGCCAGGGTCCGGAGCGGCTCACGGCCCCGCTGGCCGGTCTGCTGATCGGTTGTCGTGATGACGCAGCGGTCGCTTTTTCCGGCGCTGCGCAATACCACCGGGCCGATCCGGATCCATCTCCAGCCGTCTTCGGAAAAGGGTTCCCCACCCGAGATGACAAGATTCGGTCGGAAACGGTCCATCGCTACGGAGCCACCCCCGCTCGCAACGATACGGCGATTCAGTTCTGCAAGCGAGGCCTCGCCTGTCACGAGCACGGGGGCGGCGTCGGCGAAGGAAACGAGATCACCGGGGCGCGCCGCCGCCTTTGTCACCTCGCGCCGGAAGGTGTCCCCGATCCGGACGAGGCGGCAACGGCATCCTAACAAACCACCCAGCCATTCCGCCGCTGTCTCGCCGCAGTCGTTGGCGGACAGTCCTTCGTGGTTCCAGACTCGCACCTTGCGGACCGGGGCGGTGGGATCGGGAGAGCGGGAAACGGTCAGACTCGAGCCATCCTCCGCCGAGAGGACGAGCGAATCCTCCGAGAGCTGCGTCGCGATCCGAGCCATTGCGGGCAGGGTGCGCTGGGTGAGGAAGGTTCCTGCTTCATCCACGACGAGAAAGCGCCGATCCCCCGCGAACCCCAGATCGTCGAGAGTCACTTCCTCGACCGGAATTGCCCGGAGCGATTTCACAGGATGGAGAAAGAGCGCGGAGACCCGGAGCATGTCGCAAGTTGGCATCAAACCCTCTGCGCTGCCAGAGCCAAGAGGGTCAATTCCGTCCCGTCTCCGTCGTCTCGTTCGCCGGATTCGGGTCTGCCTCTCCCCCATCCCATTCCGGATGATTGAGGACGAGATAGGCGTGCAGCGCCTCGAGGAAAAAGAGATATTCGTGTCGTGAAGAGGTGTGTGGATTGCCGTCCCACCCGAGCACGAAGAGGGCCTTTTCTCCGCCGAGGGTCTCGAGCACATCCTTGCGGAACTCACCCACGATCTTGCCTGTGGCCGGATCTTTGTCGACTCGGAGATGGGCTGCAGGATCGGTGCTGATCACAAAATGATGCACGCTCGTGATGTGTTTGGCCACACTCGCTTCCTCGGGATGCCAGTTGGCCGACTCCGTGGGATCCGGCGCTTTTTCTCCGGAACAGGAGGCAAAGAAAAGAAAGGCCAGAGAGAATGGGATGAGGCGCTTCATTGGCACGGGAGAACGCTCTTAGGCCCAGTCATTCCAGGTATGCCACGTCCGCCAGGTGACGTTGGCGAAGCAAATCACGGCGGTAATCAGACAGATGGCGGGACCCAGTTTGGGACTCTTCACGATCCGAGGCATGAAGGAGGCCACTGCCGTAACACTGCAAAATCCCAGAGCAGTCCCCAGAAAAACGATCGAGGTCGCCAGGGCCGTGTGGGCGAGACCTTTCATCCCGATGGCTCCGCCAATCATCGCGTAGCCGATTGTGTCCGGACAGGGAATGAACCCGATGGCCGCTCCCGTGAGAAAAGGCCGCTTCGGATCGAGCATCTTCTGCGCCCGTTCCACTTCTCCCCCCTTGCGGAAGGCCTCCCGCAGCAGCAGGCAACCAAGGACGAGGAGGATGGGAATGTCGACGTGACTGATCCAGAATTTCCCGGATGGCCAGACGCCCAGGAGTGCCTTGAGAAAAAACTGTCCCACTCCGAGAGCCAGAGCCATGAGCAGTCCGTGGGCGACTGCCATACCCAGGGTGAACTGCCAGGCTTTCCTCATCCCCATCCCTCCTGTCGCCAGCAACAAGGGAGTCGGATGCCCCGGGAAAAACACATGGCAGAAGGAAAAGGTGGTGAGGAAGATTGCCGATTCGAGGGGCATGACTGCGAGGATGCGGCAAACCTTAGTTCAATAATATTATAATTGCAATAATTTTTGTAACTGTGAACCAATGAAAGTTCTCCCCCGATTTCTCTCCCTGTATCGGGCACGAAACAACTCTCGCCATCGAGTCCGCCTGGGATTTCGCAAAAATCCGTCTTTCCGATGGGATCGCCCGGCATATAGTGGCGACCCATGTCCGAGACCACCTATCAGGAACCCTCCCGACCCTTGAAACTCATGGCCGTGAACCGGGGCGAAATCGCCATCCGGATCTTTCGTGCCGCCACCGAGTTGGGTCTGCGAACCGTCGCGATCTATGCGGAGGAAGACCGTTTTTCCCGCCACCGCTTCAAGGCCGACGAAGCCTATCGCCTGCGCAAGGAAAAGGGTCCGGTGGGTGCCTATCTCGACATCGAGGGCATCATCCATCTCGCCAAAGAAAAAGGCGTGACCCTGATCCATCCGGGATATGGATTTCTCTCGGAGAATCCGAACTTCGCCCGTGCCTGTCGTGAGGCGGGCATCACCTTCATCGGGCCCGATCCCGAGATGCTCGATGCGATGGGCGACAAGGTCTCGGCCCGCGCCCTTGCCAAAAAAGTCAACGTGCCCACGCTGCCCGGCACCGAGGAACCGGTCACGGATCGGGCGGAAGCACGGAAGATCGCCCGCGAGATCGGATTCCCTCTCATCATCAAAGCCGCATTCGGCGGAGGCGGTCGCGGCATGCGGGTTGTGCAGAAAGAGGGCGACCTGGATGGACTGCTCGACCAGGCCCAGACCGAAGCGGAAAACGCCTTCGGCAATCCGGCGGTCTTCCTCGAGCGCTTCGTCGGGCGCGCCAAGCATATCGAGGTGCAGATCCTCGGCGACAAGCACGGCAATATCGTCCACCTCCACGAGCGCGACTGCTCGGTGCAACGCCGCCACCAGAAGGTGATCGAAATCGCCCCCTCGGTGAACCTCGACGAAACGGTCCGCAGAGAACTTTGCCAGGCCTCCGTCGCCCTCGCCGCAGAGATCGGATACAACAACGCGGGCACCGTCGAGTTCCTCTACGACATCGATTCGAAGGAGTGGTTCTTCATCGAGATGAATCCCCGCATCCAGGTCGAGCACACCGTGACGGAGGTGATCACCGGGATCGATCTGGTCCGCTCGCAAATTCTCGTGGCGCAGGGACACACGCTGTTCAGTCACGAGATCGACATTCCCGCGCAGGACGAGATCCCGCGAAACGGCTTTGCCGTCCAGGCGCGAATCACGACGGAAGATCCCGCGCACGGCTTCGCTCCGGATTACGGAAAGATCCTCAATTATCGATCCGCCGCCGGTTTTGGAATCCGTCTCGACGCCGGCGCGGGCGATGCGGGTTCGGTCGTGACTCCCTACTACGATTCGATGCTGGTGAAGCTGACCGCTTCGGGCCAGCGCTTCGACATCGCGCTGCAGCGCATGCACCGCGCCCTGCGTGAATTCCGCATTCGCGGGGTGAAGACGAATATTCCCTTTCTCGAGAACGTCGTCCTCGACGAGACCTTCCGTTCGGGCAACGCCACGACCCGTCTCATCGACACCAATCCGGATCTCTTCAAGTTCGTGCCCCGCCGCGACCGGGCCTCCAAGCTGCTCGCCTATCTCGGCGATGTGACTGTGAACGGAAACGCCACGGCCAAGGGATACCGCCCCGCCGAAGTGCTGGCACCGGCCCGGGTTCCGGGATTCGACGTGAAAGGTGACGTTCCGAAAGGATCCCGCGACCGCCTCCGCGAACTCGGACCGGAGAAATTCGCCGCCTGGATCCGCGAGCAGAAGCCCCTCCTCGTCACCGATACGACGATGCGCGACGCCCATCAGTCGCTCATCGCGACGCGCATGCGTACCGTCGACATGCTCAACATCGCCGAGGTCGTCGCCCATCGCACCCCGAATCTCTTCAGTCTCGAAATGTGGGGGGGGGCCACCTTCGACACGGCGATGCGCTTTCTCAGGGAATCGCCCTGGGACCGGCTCCGCGAGCTGCGCGAGAAAATCCCGAACATCTGCTTCCAGATGCTTTTCCGCGGTTCGAACGCAGTTGGCTACTCGAACTATCCCGACAACGTCGTGGCCGGTTTCGTGAAGCACGCCGCCGCCTCGGGGATGGACATCTTCCGCATCTTCGATTCACTCAACTTCCTGCCCAACATGACCGTGGCGATGGAGGCGGTGCGCGATCAGCCGCTTGCCATTTGCGAAGCGGCGATCTGCTACACCGGAGATATCGACGATCCGAAACGCGACAAATACTCGCTGAAGTACTACGTCGCGAAGGCGAAGGAACTCGAGAAGATGGGCGCACACATCCTCGCCATCAAGGACATGGCCGGGCTCTGCCGTCCCTTCGCGGTCCGGAAGCTCGTCACCGCGCTGCGCGAGGAAATCGGACTGCCGATCCACTTTCACACCCACGACAGCTCGGGAATCAACGCCGCCTCGGTCCTCTCCGCCACCGATGCCGGGGTCGATATCGCCGACCTCGCCCTGGCCTCCATGTCCGGCTCGACGAGCCAGCCGAATCTCAACTCCGTCTGCGCGGCCCTGCGCGGGCAGGATCGCGACCCCGCCCTCGACCTCGATGCGCTCAACGAAATGTCGGACTACTGGGAGGAGGTCCTCGAATTTTACAAGCCCTTCAACACCGCTCCCCGTGCCGGATCGGCGGAGGTCTACTTTCACGAAATGCCCGGCGGCCAGTTCACCAATCTCAAGGAACAGGCCAACGCCATGGGCCTCGGCCATCGCTGGCCCGAGATCGCGCGCACCTATGCCGAGGTCAACCAGCTCTTCGGCGACATCATCAAGGTGACGCCCAGCTCGAAGGTCGTCGGCGATATGTGCATGTATCTCATCACCCGTGGGATCCGTCCGCAGGATGTGCCCGGACTCACGCCCGGTTCCCACGACTTTCCCGAATCCGTCATCGACATGCTCTCGGGTGGCCTCGGTCAGCCCGATGGGGGATGGCCCCGCGAGGTGCAGAAGGTCGTTTTGGGCGATCGCATTCCCACGACAAAACGTCCCGGCGAACTCGCCGCTCCCGTCGACCTCGAGGCGACGAGGGCCACGCTGGCCGCAAAACTCGGTCGCCCCGCCAACGACGACGATCTTTACAGCCATCTCATGTACCCGCAGGTCTTCGCGGACTTCGACCAGTTCCTCGGGACCTACGGCGATATCTCGGGTCTGCCGACGCCGGCCTTCTTTTATGGGCTCTCCATCGGCGAGGAGATCGAAGTGCAGATCGACCACGGCAAACTGCTGTTCATCAAATGGATCGGCATCGGCGAGGCCGACGACGAAGGTCGCCGCAATGTGTTCTACGAACTCAATGGAATGCCGCGCGAATCGCAGGTGCTCGACAAGTCGCTCGCACCCAAGAACACGGTCACCAAACCCAAGGGCGACGTGAAGGATCCGCTCCAGGTCGTCGCTCCCATGCCCGGCATGGTCACTGATCTCGCCGTGGGGGTGGGCTCGCACGTGAAGGCGGGCGATCCCATCATCACGCTCGAGGCGATGAAGATGCTCACCACGATCTCGGCGAACCTCGACGGCACCGTGACGGAGATCCTCGTGAAGAAGGGTGATGCGGTTGCCACCGACGACCTCCTTGCGAGGCTCGAGGCCTGAGCGGATCGCGCGGCTGACCCTGTCAAGAACACCAACCGACAGGGTTCAGTCCAGCGTCCCGAGGTCGATCCATCGCCGCTCCGCCCAGCTTTGCAGGCCGGCTTCGGCGAGCTGGACGCCTTTGGCACCCTCCATGAGATCGTAGGGGAAGGGTTCGTCGAGGGCGACGTGGCGCAGGAAAAGCTCCCACTGGATCTTGAAGGCGTTGTCGTAGGCGCAGGCATCGGGCACCTCCTGCCATCCTTCGTAGAAATCAATCGGTTGGGGAATGTCGGGATTCCAGATCGGCTTGGGCGTCGTGCCGAGAGACTGCACGCGGCACTGACGCAATCCCACGACG
This sequence comes from uncultured Verrucomicrobiae bacterium, assembly GCA_937898895.1. Taxonomy (GTDB): domain Bacteria; phylum Verrucomicrobiota; class Verrucomicrobiia; order Verrucomicrobiales; family DEV007; genus Arctic95D-9. The sequence goes on from CALDKL010000863.1 coordinate 8,105, forward strand.
GCGGAGCCGTGGGTGCCATCGACATTCATCGTGAAGAGATCGTCGCGCCGCACCCGGACATCCCAGGAGCTGTTGAATTGGCAGACGATGCCGTTTTCAAGCTCGAAGGTCGCGTAGCAACTGTCGTCGGCGGTGCAGGCGTAGGGTTTGCCGGCCTCATCGATCCGCTCGGGGATGTGGACGGCACCGAGACAGGAGACGCTCTTGATCGGGCCGAAGGTGTGGTCGATGAGGTAGCGCCAGTGGCAGAGCATGTCGATGATGATGCCGCCTCCGTCCTCCTTGCGGTAGTTCCAGCTCGGTCGCTGGATGGGTTGATCGGCGTCGTGTCCAGTGAAAACCCAGTAGCCGAACTCGCCGCGCACGGAGAGGATGCGACCGAAAAATCCCTGGTCGATGAGCAGCTTCAACTTGCGGATTCCGGTGAGCCAGAGTTTGTCCTGGACGACGCCGTTTTTCACTCCGGCTTCGCGGCAGAGCCGGGCGAGGCGAATCGCTTCGCCGGTCTCGACGGCGGTGGGTTTTTCACAGTAGATGGCCTTTCCGGCCTTCACCGCCCGCTCGATGAATCCGGCGCGGTGCAGGGTGGAGCTGGCGTCGAAGAAGACTTGGTTGTGCGGGTCGGCGAGGGCGGCATCGAGGTCGGTGCTGTAGCGCTCCACACCGTACTTCGTCGCCAGTTCGCGCAGTTTGTGTCCATTGCGTCCCGTGAGGATGGGATCGACCTGGATCGTCTCGCCGGGGGCGATGCGGATGCCGCCCTGGTCGCGGATCGCGAGGATGGATCGGACGAGGTGCTGGTTGGTGCCCATGCGCCCGGTGACGCCGTTGAGGATGATGCCGAGTTTCATTGCGAAGGGATTGGGATTGGGGGTATCGAGGAATTCAGGGGTTTCGGAGGGCGACTAACAGTGATCCAGATACGCCCGGGTGATCTGGCTGAGAAATTCGTCCTGGTCCGCCGCCCACCAGCGGTTCGAGAAAATCTCGACCTCGTGGAAGCCGCTGAATCCGGCGGCTTCGACCTCGGTGCGCATGCCTTTCAGGTCGATGCAGCCTTCACCCATGAGACCTCGATCGTTGAGGAGGTCGGCCGTGGGGGTGAGCCAGTCGCAAAGGTGGAAGGCAAAGAGTCGGTTCTTCTGCCCGGTCAGGGCGATCTGGGTGGCGAGATCGGGATCCCACCAGACGTGGTAGGCATCGACGGCCAGGCCGAGGAGGGCATGGTCGAGTTCGTCGCAGACGGCATTGGCCGAGGCCATCGTGTTGATGGCACTGCGATCATCGGCATACATCGGGTGGAGCGGCTCGATTCCGAGTCGGACGCCCAGTTCCTCGGCGAGCGGCAGGATTGCGGCGATGCCCTCGGCGATCTGTTTGCG
>CALDKL010000864.1 GCA_937898895.1 uncultured Verrucomicrobiae bacterium
CCTCCGACATAGCCGACCCCGGCACCGCGGGTCGTCACGGGAATGCCGTGGGCATTGGCAAAGGCCAGGGTCGCGGCAACCTGATCGCGGGTCACGGCTTCGACGACGGCCTCGGGCAAGGCGGCGGCGTGCCACCGATCCGTGCCAAATTCGCGCCGGACCTCCTCCTCTGTCGAGATTGCGGCTCCGGCGGCCACCGCCCGCAACCCTGGCAGCCAGGCGGGTTCCTCGTTTATGATCCGGAGGTTGTCATCCAAGTCCATACCTTTGGTAAAAAGACGATAGCCCCGACCAGCGTGGCCGCAACCGCCGCGATGAGGACACCGCCCGCAGCCGCGTCCTTGGCCATTCCCACGCCCTGATCGGCTTCCGGGTGGACGGCGTCTGCGAGATACTCGATGGCGGTATTGAACACCTCGGCCGCGAAGACCAGACCCACGCTGAGCACCACGGCCAGCCATTCCCCTGCGCTGATTTCAGCCAGGAACCCAACCAAGGCTACGAGCATCGCCATGATCGCGTGAATGCGAAAATTCCACTCCGTCCGAAGGACCGTTACAAACCCGCGACCGGCATCGACGAAGCTCTGAATTCCGCGATAACGGTGCGCCTTGGTTCTCATAATTCGCTTGGCTGGTTCTGAAATTCTGATACACCTGTGATTCCGTTACGGTTCAACCGATTCCGACCATGACAAAGAAGTCCGCGAAAAAAGCCGCTCCGAAACCCTCCGCTCCGAAACACCGAGTTGGTTTTGTCGGTGTCGGGCGAATGGGTGCCAACATGGCACGCCGCCTCCACGATCTCAAATACAAGGTCACGGCCGTCTACGACGTGAACACCGAGGCAGCTGAGTCGCTCGCCAAAGAACTTGGTGCCACGGCCTGCAGGAAGCTCGCCGAAGTCACGGCAAAGTCTGACGTCGTCTTCACCGTGGTCACCAACGACGCCGCCATGGAGACGATCTTCCTCGGAAAGGGCGACAATCTCCTCGTCGGCGCAAAAGGCCGCACCTTTGTGAACTGCGCCACCCTCAGCCCCGGCATTCAGAAGAGTGTGGCCGAGGCCGCAGGCAAGGTCGGTGCCGACACGCTCGAAGCGTGCATGGCCAGCAGCATCAGTCACGCCCGCAACGGCCAGCTCTATCTGATGATCGGATCGGAGAAAGCCGTCTTCGACAAACACCGGAAGCTGCTCGAAGACCTCTCCGTCAGCCTGCGCCACATCGGGGCAGTGGGCAAGGCCGCCGAGGTGAAGGCCCTCGTCAACATGGTGATGAATATCAACACGGCCGGTCTCGCCGAAGGACTTGGACTCGCCGCCGCCCTTGGTCACGACCTCTCCATGATCTGCGAGGTCTTTTCCCAGACCGGGGCAAATTCCCGCGTCCTCGAGACGGATGCCGCCGACATGATCGCCCGCGAGCACGATTGCTGGTTTTCCGCCGAGCATGCCGCAAAGGACTCCGGAATCGCCGCCGGCCTTGCCAAGTCCGCCAAACTCTCCCTGCCTCTCAATGAGGCTGCCAAGGACCAATATGACCGCATGGTCGAACTCGGCATCGGGGGACTCGACAAGTCCGGTATCGCCGAACTGACCTTCCCCGGACGCACCGGGTCCTCGGTGAAAAAGGGCAAGAAGGGATCGAAAAAGGAGAAGAAAGTCAAAAAGGGCAAAAAGAAGTGAGGCTCCCAACGCGGTGCCGCGCCCGGACTTCCCTCCTGCGCCCCGCACGATCAACGTCCTTGCGAGGTGGTCGGACTCCACTACGGTGGAGGGATGAAAGTTTACCGCGTTCGTTTCTCCGCGACCCTTGACCTGACTGAAGGCAACCTTCTCGACGATTTCCAGTTTCCCTGGGTCGACCGTCCCTGCCCTCGAACCCATTTTTCCGCCGTCGCCGACGGAAAGACCTTTGCCTTTCGGTTTGACGTCGACGACCCCGACCTCGTTCTCGATCCCTCGGCGGATGCGGACGAGGCCGTCCTCGGTTCCGACCGGGTCGAGTTGTTTTTCGCACGTTCACCCGATTTGAGAACACCCTATTATGGAGCGGAGATGGATCCGCGGGGCGGAGTCTATGACTATCAGGCAATCTACCATCGGCAGTTCGACCCCGCCTGGCGTTTCCCTGGACTGGAATTCGCGGGAAGCTTCTTCGAGGGTGGCTACCGTGTCGACGGCCGCATTCCCCTCGCCGCGCTCCGCGATCTGGGGTGTCTGCGAGGAGCCGAGATGACCGCCGGGGTCTACCGCGCCGAGTTTTCCCATGGGCCGGAGGGGACGATCCAGGATTGGATCAGTTGGATCCATCCCGGTACGGAAACCCCGGATTTCCATGTGCCGGGATCCTTCGGGACCTTTGTTTTTGAGCAATGAGGAGGAAAAACTCGCCTTTCGCCCGATTTTCAGGTTGATGCAGAGGTTCTCGGTCGTTTGCCTTTCGAAATGCCCCGTTCCCCCATCACGATTGTCGGCAGCGCTGCCGCCGTTCCGGAGTCGATCCTGACGGCGGCGGAACTCGATGCCCGTCTCGGATTGCCCCCCGGCGAAAGCGAACGAATCACCGGGGTGGCCAAACGTCATCTCGCCACCCGCGAGACCGCTTCCCAATTGGCCGCAGTTGCGGTCCGCGCAGCTCTCGCCGATGCCGGATTGTCGTGGCACTCCGTCGATTGTCTTGTCTGCGCATCCGCGACGATGGATCAGGCCCTGCCGTTCAACGCCGCCATGGTCCTCGCAGAGTTGCCCGAGGCCCGCGATCACCGCGTCGCCGCGCTCGACGTGGGAGCGAGTTGCCTCTCGTTTCTCCACGCCTTCGACCTCGTCGCCTGCGCCCTCGGGGCGGACCGATACGGCACCGTAGTCATCGTCTCCTCGGACATCGCCTCCTACACGATCAACCTCCGAAACCTTCGGGAAAACGGACACTTTGGCGACGGGGCCGCCGCCGTGGTGGTCCGAAAGACGGGCGAAGGAGAGTCGTCCGCCCTGCTGGCCTCAGACAGCGTCACTTTTCCCGAAGGAATTGAACTTTGCCGGATCCGTTCGGGTGGTTCCCGCTTCCACCGTCGCGGAGTTCCGGAGCACAGCGAAGCTCTCTTCGAGATGAACGGTCGCCCGCTCTTCGCCCTCGTCGCCCGCGAACTGCCTCGGTTCGTCGAGGGATTGCTCGAATCCGCCGGAGTGACCCCCGCTGAAATCGCCTGCCTCATTCCGCATCAGGCGAGCCGCCTCGCCCTCGACCACGTCGCAAAGATGCTCGGATTCGAGGATGACAGGATGGTGGACCTCTTTTCCGAATTCGGAAACCAGGTCGGAGCTTCGCTGCCGACGGCACTGCATTTTGCCATCCAAAAACACCACCTGAAACGTGGTGATGTGGTTCTTTTGTTAGGGTCTGGAGCCGGAGTCTCCATCGGGGGCATCGTCCTCGTCTACTGAGGTCATGGGCAGCGCCTTCGCCACTCCGATTCGGTTCGAGTTGCTCCGGGTTGGCCATTGCCTCCATCCGGAGTGTGTCGCGATGCACGGCGGACGATGGAAAACGATTGAGTTTCCCGCTCTCGTCGGTTTGTTTCGTCACCCCCGGCAGGGCCCCATGCTCTATGACACGGGGTACTCGCCCTCCTTCCGCGACGCCACACGACACTTCCCCGAGTGTCTTTACCGGGCCGTGACTCCCGTGCGCCTCACACCCGGGGAAGAACTGCTCGCGCAACTGGAGGAGCGGGGGCTGAGACCGAGAGACATCGGAACAATTTTCATTTCGCATTTTCACGCCGATCACATCGCCGGGTTGCGCGACTTCCCCGCCGCCAGGTTTCTTGCACTGCGACCGGAATTTCAGGCCAACCGCCGACGAAGCCGTTTCGGCCGGGTGCGGCGGGCCTTCTTGCGGGAGTTGCTTCCGGCGGATTTTGAGGAGCGCGTGTGCTGGGCCGAGGAGATGTCCTCGCTCGCCCTTCCCGCGAATTGGGGGCAATTCCGGGAGGGGATCGATCTCTGCGGAGACGGCAGTCTCGTCGGGATCGACCTGCCCGGACACACCGATGCGCAAATGGGACTCGCCTTTGCCGCAGAAGACGCAGGGGAGACCTTTCTCGTCGCCGACGCCTGTTGGAAAATCGAGGGACTGCGGGAGCGACGTCCGCCCGCGCGAATCGCCCATTCGCTCTTCGCGGATCCGATCCGTTACGCCAGGACGTTTGCGGCCCTCTGCGATCTCTACGCGCTGGCGGGGGCACCCCGGATCATTCCCTCGCACTGTGCCACGACCTGGACGCAGTGGGCAGACCGGAGCAAGACGCGCCATGAATGATCGACTCTCCGTTCTTTGGCATTTTGTCAGGACACGATGGCTTCCGTCTCCGGGGGTTCTCGCCCGGGAACGGAGATACCGTCGATTCCTCGCGAGGGTCCGCCGCGAGTCGCCTTTCTACCGCGAGCGAGACGAGATTCCGATCCTGACCAAGTCGGAATTCCTCTCCCACTTCTCGGAATTGAACCGCTTCGGAATTTCCCTCGAAGAAGCGACGGACGTCGCCCTGCGAGCCGAACGGGAGCGGGACTTTCGGCCTGAACTGTCCGGCGGCATCACTGTCGGCTTTTCCTCGGGAACCTCGGGAACTCGGCACGTGTTTCTCGTGGGACCGTCGGAGCGCTGCCGCTGGGCCGGCGAGATGTTTGCCCGCATGCTCGACCCGGCCTCGCTGCGCCAGATCCTCAATCCCTTTGCCCGGCCTCTCCGACTTGCCTTTTTTCTCCGTGCGAGCAGCAATCTCTACACGACACTCGCGAGCCGACGGGTGAAATTCGATTATTACGACCTGACAAAACCCTTTTCGGAGCTGATGAGCGACCTTTCCCTCGCCCCGCCCGATGTTCTCATCGCCCCGGCCACGGTCCTTGCGGAAATTGCGAAGGCAGCACCTCCGATACGGCCCCGACAGGTCATTTCCGTGGCCGAGGTGCTCGATGCCCGCGACCGGAGCCTCGTCGAGCAATGGGCATCGGTCAGGGTCGCCGAGGTCTATCAGGCGACAGAGGGATTCCTCGGGTCCTCCTGCCGCGCCGGACGCATGCACCTCAACGAGGAAACCCTGCACATCGAGCGCTTCCCGATTGGCGATTCAGGGGACCGCTTTCATCCCGTGATCACCGATCTCGCTCGTTCGACTCAATGGTTCGTGCGCCATCGTCTCAACGACGTGCTGATTCTCGATCCCTCCCACTGTCCATGCGGAAGGCGGACGACAACCCTGCGTTCGATCGAGGGGCGGGCCGAGGAAGTGATGTGGTTGCCTGCAAACAGCGGGACTCTCGCCCCGGTGTTTCCCGACCTCGTGAGGCAGGCCATCTATGCGCTCGAGGTGCCGCCGGATCGCTACCGGATCGAACAACACGGGATGCGCTGGGAGGTGCGAATGCAGGGTGGTGAGGAACGGTTGGTGGCATCCGCTCTCCTCGCGATTGCGAACCGGAACGGACTGACCCCGCCTGAAATTGGATTCCTCCCCTGGACCGATCAGGCCCCGGCGGAGAAGCAGAAGCGTATCCGCTGTCTCGAAAAACAGATATGAAGACTCGAATCCTCGTCACCGGTGCCTCCGGATTTGTCGGAGGTTCCTTCTGCCTGCGTCATGCCGCCCGCGAGGATCTCGAGATTCGCGGGCTGGGTCGCAGGCAGTGCTCCCTGCCCGGCTATTTCCGCGCCGATCTCACAGAGCCTCTGACGCTGGACTGGACTCCCGACATTGTCCTCCACGCCGCAGCCCGCTCTTCGCCCTGGGGAAGTCTCGCCGAATTTCGCCGCCAGAACGTGCTGGCGACAAAGCACGTGCTCGATTTTTGTGCGAGTCGGAAAGTGGCGAAGGTGGTGTTTGTCTCCTCGAGTTCGGTCTATTACCGGGATGGCGATCAGATCGGCATCCGCGAGGACACTCCGATCGGGCCGGACTATGTAAACCACTACGCGAGGACCAAACACGAGGCGGAACAGATCGTTCGCAAACACTCCGGTGCGTGGTGTATTGTCAGGCCGCGGGCTGTTTTTGGGCCGCGGGATACCGTTCTCTTTCCTCGCATCCTTCGTGCGGCGGCGGCAGGACGCATGATTTCGATTTCACGCATGGGGCCGCCTGCGATGGGGGATCTCATCTACATCGACACACTATCGGATTATCTCCTACGCGCCGTCCTCGATCCGGCGGTGACGGGAGACTACAACCTCACCAATCACGAGCCGGTGGAGATGGAGGCACTCCTCGCCGAACTGTTCGAACGCCTCGGGTTTCCTCCCGTGGGGCGTTCCATGCCCCTGGCGAAGGCCCTGCGGATCGCCCGCCTCCTCGAGTGGATCTACCGGATCTTCGCCCCGTGGAAAGAGCCTCCCATCACCCGATACGGAGTCGGCGTACTGGCCTGGTCGAAGACCTTCGACCCGGAGAAATGCCTGCGTGTTCTCGGACCTCCGAGCGTTCCGCTGCGCGAGGGCATTGAGCGGTTTGTCGAATGGCAGCGCGGAGAGATTGGCAAGAGAGGAGACATCGCGCTACAGTGATCGCATGATTCATTTCGATCCGGGGGAGGCCCCGCGCCGGGCTGCCATTTTTGGAGGAACGTTTGACCCGGTGCATCGGGGACACCTCGCGATGGCGGCGAAGGCCCGCGAGGTGGCCGGACTCGACCGTGTCTGCTTCGTGCCCGCAAGAGTTTCGCCATTTAAGGACAAGCCCGTGGCAAACAACATGCAGCGCCTCACCATGCTGAAGATTGCGCTGCGGGAATCCGGATTCGCCTGGGCGGAAGCCTCTGACATCGAACTCGAACGCGCCAGCGTCCCGAGTTTTTCCTGGCAAACGGCTCGTCAGTTTGCGATCACCTGCCCGGAGACGGAGTGGTTCTGGATTCTCGGCTCGGACCAGTGGGAGCAAATTGAGCAATGGGCCGAACCTGAGATGCTGCGCGACCTTCTCCACTTTCTTGTCTTCACGAGGGACGAACAACCCATCCGCGAACGGCGCAATTGGCAATACACCGCCATCCCCTTCGCGCACCCCGCCTCGGCCACCGCGATTCGCGCTGATTTTGCGAGGCACCGCGACTGGCTCTTGCCTGGCGTATTTCAGTATTGTCAGGAAAGCCGCCTCTACACCTGATCCCATCGTGCAAAAAGAGTGGCAAATTTTGCCTGCAGAATTAGAATAATGAAGTTTTCCGGATTTTTCATATTTCCGGATCACTTTCATGAAATTGCGTTCTGGTTCTTTTCTGGCCCTGACCCCGCTGGCGTCACTGGGAGTAGCCGCGCCCGGAGTCACCCATCTGGAGGTGTCTCAGCGTCCCGGAACCGATCTGGTCGATGTCGCGTACGATTTGGAAGGAGGAGGGTATGGGTCCGTGAGAATTCGACTCGAAGTGTCCAGTGACGGAGGTGCGAGCTTCCTCGTTCCGGTGACGGCGGTGAGCGGCGATGTCGGGGAAGGAATCCTTCCGGGGTTGGGCAAAGAATTGGTCTGGGATGCCGGTGTCGATTGGGATGGTCATCGCGGAACTCAGGTTCGGTTTCGCGTCTGCGCCGAGACGGGTCTGGTCGCGATTCCCGGGGGCAGCTTCACGATGGGTCGAAATGGCAGCGATGCTGACGCCGATGCACCCCCGGTCGCGGTGACCCTGGCCACCGTTTACCTCTCCGAAGCCGAGACCACCAAGGCGCAATGGGATTCTGTCAGGGACTGGGCACTGCCCAACGGATACCCTGATCTCGGCGCGGGCGCAGGAAAGGCGGCAGATCACCCCGTTCAATCCGTTTCCTGGACCGACGTGGTGAAGTGGTGCAATGCCCGAAGCGAACGAGAGGGGCTCACGCCATGCTACACGGTGTCCGGATCAGTCTTTCGAGCCGGAGTGGCCGTCCCCGATGTCGATTGGAGCGCGAACGGATACCGACTCCCGACGGAAGCCGAATGGGAAAAGGCCGCAAGAGGCGGGATCGTCGGAAGGCGCTTTCCCTCTGGCAGTGATTCGGTCTCGCACGCGGAGGCAAACTTTCAAAATAACGGAGGCGAGAGTTATCAGACCGGGGGGACGGGCTCTCACCCCGATTGGGATTCGGGGAGCCCGCCCTACACCAATCCGGTGAAAACCTTTGCAGCAAATGGATACGGACTCTTCGAGATGGCGGGCGGCGTGTCCGAATGGTGCTGGGACTGGTATGGGGCGAATACCTACACCAACGCAACCCTCAATCCCGGCGGTCCCGCCACGGGGACAAACCGCGTCATCCGCGGGGGCTCCTGGGCCTCCCCCGCCAGTGATTGCCGATCCGCCCGGCGGTCTCAGGCAGCCCCCTCAGTAACCGATGACAAACTCGGATTTCGCGTCGCACGCAGCAGCCTCTTTGATTCCTTTAAGACAATTCCCGGGGGCGTCTTCTCGATGGGGCGGACCAGTGGCGACAGCGACGCCGACGCACCGCCCATCATCGTCACAACAGGCTCCTTTCTCCTTCAAAAATCGGAAACAAGCCAGTCCGAGTGGAATGAATTGCGCGACTGGGCTCTGGTCAACGGTTACACCGATCTCCCATTAGGCAGCGGAAAGGCCGAAGACCATCCGGTGCATTCGGTAAACTGGTTCGATGCGGTAAAATGGTGCAACGCACGCAGTGAGTATGAGGGTCTGAATCCGGTCTATGCCGTGGGCGGATCGGTCATGCGAACAGGCACAGGGATCCCTGCGGTCGACTGGAGCGCAGACGGATACCGCCTCCCGACAGAAGCCGAATGGGAGCGGGCCGCCCGCGGAGGCATCGCGGGGGTGCGCTTCCCCTGGGGAGCGGATACGATCACCCACCTCGAGGCAAACTACTTTAGCTCCGCCTCCTTTTACGCCTACGACACCAGCGCCACCCGCGACTTTCACCCTTCCTACACCTCCGGAGGCACGCCCTACACCTCGCCTCCGGGAAGTTTTGCGGCGAACGGATTCGGATTGGTTGATCTGTCAGGAAATGTTTCCGAGTGGTGTTGGGACTGGTATGACAGTGCCTACTACTCCACGAGTCATGGCACCGTCGATCCCCGCGGAGCCGCCCCCAGCGGATATCGGGTCATGCGCGGTGGGGCCTGGAACAGCCTCGCCAATCGCTGCCGAACCTCGGATCGACAATTCGCGCTGCCTTCCGAAGCAAACCATGCCTCCGGCCTCCGTCTCGCCCGTAGCGAGCCGCTCGGCAGTGTCATCGCCACTTCTTCAGACCTCACTATCGATACCCGGGAAACCGCGACGGTGGTCCTTTCCTCCACGAGCCAGACGTACAACGGCACCCCGCGCCCCGTCTCTGCGACGACGAATCCGGCGGGACTGGCAGTGAATATTACCTACGAT
>CALDKL010000865.1 GCA_937898895.1 uncultured Verrucomicrobiae bacterium
CCACATGAAATTCCGCGCCTGGTAGTTGCGCACCCCGGTCCAGGGCTCCCGTCCCACTCGTTCGAGATCGGTGACGGAGAAGACTTCGGGTTCGGATTTGATGAGCCAGGGCATGGGGAAACCAATCGCAACCGGGCCCGAATGCCAAGGTCGGATTTTCGTATCGTCGGGAGATCCTCACCCGGCACGCCGCCTCAGGAAGATCCGGAAGGCCATAAATCCGCCGAGCGCGGCACAGGCAACGCCGAGATACTCCATCCCGCCGAGGTCGGAACTGCCTCCGACGACACTGGCCTCGTCCTCCTCTCCGGGAAGATGGCGCAGGGTGACCTGGGCATCGGAAACGACCCCGTCCTCGCGGACGTGTTTGGAAAAGAAGGTCTTTGTCACGACAAACGGTTGTGCCTCCTGCCTTGCGGCACCCTCACCCCAGGTGATGCGGAGGAGGTATCGCTTCTTGCCTTTCGAACCCGATTGCACTTCGGCCTGGCTGATCAGACCCGGTGCGGAAATGCCTTCTGCCTCGAGTCGAGCGGCACTGCGCCGAGCGCTGAGCCCAAGGGTGAGGAAGATGGCGCTCATCCCGAGAAGACACAGGGCGGAGGTGTAGGGAAGGAGGCGCATCGCGTCAGCAAATCATGACCGCGATCGATTGTCAATCCTCTCGCACGAATCCTCACAGACCTCCAAAGCGCCGGTGCCGCCGCCGGTATTCGGCGATGGCGGCTTCGAGATGGGGACGTCGGAAGTCGGGCCAGAAGACCTCGGTGATGACGATCTCGGCGTAGCTGATCTGCCAAAGAAGAAAATTGGAAACGCGACATTCGCCGCTCGTGCGGATGAGGAGATCCGGATCAGGGATGTCGGCGGTGTACAGATGCCGACCGAAGGTCGCGACGTCGAGCGCCGCCGGATCGAGTTCTCCATCCTTCGCCTTTTTCATCAGTGCGCGCGCCGCGTCGACGATCTCTTCGCGCGAACCATAGCTGAGAGCCACAACGAGGGTGAGGCCGTTGTTGTCGGCGGTGAGGGCAATGGATTCCCGGAGCTGGCGTTGGTTCCTCGCGGGGAGGCGGTCGATGTGACCGATCACCTTGAGGCGGATGTTGTTCCTCATCAGGGTGGGGGTTTTCTCGCGGAGAAATGTGGCGAGGAGCCCCATGAGGGCACTGACCTCCGCTTCGGGACGCTTCCAGTTCTCCGAACTGAAGGCGTATAGGGTCAGGTATGCCACCCCGAGATCACAGCAAGTACGCAGGACTTCTTCGACCGAATCGGCTCCGGCACGGTGACCGTCGCGTCGCGGCTTGCCGCGAGCCGCAGCCCAACGACCGTTTCCATCCATGATGATGGCGATATGCCGCGGGATCTCTTGGGCGGGATCGGACGCGGACATGGCATGGAGGAGCGGCGAAGCCGCTCAGCGGAGGATGGTCTGGTCGCGGGAGGGCCCCACCCCGACCATGGTTACGGGGGTGTCGGTCTCTTTCTCGATGCGGGCGAGATAGGCGAGGGCATTCGCGGGAAGGTCTTCGTATCGGGTCACGCCAGCGGTGTCGCTACGCCATCCTGGCAGCATCTCATAGACCGGTTTGACGCGCTGGAAATCCCTCGCCGAGGCGGGGGGAAGGCGGAGCACTTTCCCGTCGAGTTCGTAGTGGGTGCAGACAGGAATTTCACCACAGTCGTCGAGGCCGTCGAGGATGGTGATGGCCAATTCGTCGAAGCCATTGACCATAGCCGCGTAGCGCACGAGGACGAGATCGAGCCAGCCGCAGCGGCGCTTGCGTCCCGTCGTCGCTCCGAATTCGCGGCCCATCTTGTGAAAGCGGTCGGCGAGATCGTCGTTCTGGGTGGGGAAGGGACCCTCGCCGACACGGGTGGTGTAGGCTTTTGTCACACCCACGACGCGGTCGATTCGGTGGGGCGGAACGCCGGAACCGGTGCAGGCCCCGCCGGAGGTGGTGTTCGAAGAAGTGACATAGGGATAGGTGCCCTGGTCGATGTCGAGGTAGGTGCCCTGAGCCCCTTCAAAGAGGAGGGTTCGGCCGACCTTCATCTCGCGATGGAGGATCTCGACGGTGTCGGCACAATAGGGGGCGAGGCGCTGTCCGGCGGCGAGGAGTTCCGCACCCGTGGACTCGGCATCGAGGGGGGCAAGACCCACGGATTCGAACAGGCGATTGCACTCGGCGACGCGGGTGCGGTAGCGCTCCAGGAAGGCAGCGGGATCGCCAACAAGTTCGTGGAGCCGGAAACCGATGCGATCAATCTTGTCGCCGTAAGTCGGGCCGATGCCTCGCTTGGTCGTACCGATTTTCACGGTGCGGTGCGCCTCCTTGTAGGCGTCCATCTCGCGGTGAAAGGGCATGACGAGGTGGGCGCGATTGGAAATGACGAGATTCTCCGGCGAGACCGCGATGCCCTTTTCCTCGAGACCGTCGATTTCTTTGAGCAGGGCGACCGGGTCCATGACGACACCGTTGCCGATGACACAGAGCTTGCCCGGCCAGAGGATGCCGGAGGGAATGAGGTGGAGGATATACTGCCGCCCCTCGCTGATGACGGTATGCCCGGCATTGTTCCCGCCCTGGGGCCGCACCACGACATCGGCCTTTTCAGTGAGCAGGTCGACAATTTTGCCTTTGCCTTCGTCGCCCCACTGGGCACCAATCACAATCGTATTCGACATGGAAAAACAGAGTTCGATAAATAAAGCCGGAAGCGAGGCACGGGAGCGGATTCGGGAAAAGGCCCATGCTCCGGCCAGGAAAACGAGGAACGGGATGGCGAATCAATCCACCTTCATCAGGATCGAGAGGACGACAAGAGCGATGGCGGCGAGGATCGCAACGACTCCGAGCAGGGTCGCAACCTGACCCAAACCATCCTTTTTGACCACCTTCTCGATGGGGGAAAGGTTCGCGAAACCGGAGGGTCGATTGGAAACTTCGGCGAGTTCGGCGGCATGACCGCTGGAGTAACCACTGCCACCGGAGGAGCTGCCGAAAGCCTGGCCCGCCCCGGCTTCGTCCTGAAAGACGGCCTCGACGGCTCCGAATTGCACCCGCGATCCGTTTGCGAGCGCCGCCTCGGAGATGGCGGCACCGTCCACATAAGTGCCGTTGGTCGACCCGAGATCCTGGAGGTGAAACGCACCGCCCTGGTTGTGGATCACGGCATGGGAGCCGGACATCGAGACGTGGTCGAGGACAATGTCGTTGTCGGGGCCGCGTCCGATGGAGACCTGTTCGTAACCGTCGAGGGACAGCTCGATCGGCTCCTGATCCGGGACGTAAATGGTGATGGTGGCCATAGGGAATTCGGTTTTACCACGAGTTAACGGGTTTGTTCAATCAGATTGGCGAATTCTTCGAAGAAGTAGGAGGCATCGTTGGGGCCCGGTGCCGCCTCTGGGTGGTATTGTACGGAAAAAACCGGGTAGTCGCGGTGCCGCATGCCTTCGACCGTGCCATCGTTGAGGTTGAGATGGGTGACCTCAACGGAAGCAGGCAGTGAATCGACGTCTGCGGCAAAGCCGTGGTTCTGAGCGGTGATGGCGATCTTTCCGGTGCGGAGATCCTTCACCGGATGATTCCCGCCGCGGTGACCGAACTTCAGCTTGAAGGTCCGACCTCCGAAGGCGTGGGCGAGCACCTGGTGACCGAGGCAGATCCCGAAAATGGGCTTCTTGCCGACAATCTGGCGAATCTCGTCGTGAATATAGTCGAGCGCGGCCGGATCGCCGGGGCCGTTGGAGAGGAAGACGCCATCGGGATTTCTTGCAAGCACCTCGCTCGCCGGGGTACGCGAATTCACCACCTCGACCTCAAAACCCTGCTGGCGGAGGCTGCGCAGGATATTGCGCTTGATCCCGAAATCGTAGGCGACGATGCGATATTTTGTGTCGGGGAGAGGACGATAGAACTGGCCGTTCGATTCGGCGAGAGGCTCCTTCACCGAGGGGTTGATGAGGGTCCAGGCGCGACTGAGGACACTCTCCGGATCCCATCGGTAGGCGGTCGGCGTAGTGACTTCCCGGACGAAATCGGAACCCTCCATCGGAGTGGACTGCCGGGCTCGTTCCACCGCAGCATCCGCATCGAGACTGCCGTCGGTGCAGAGAGTGGCGCGCATTGCCCCGGCAACACGGAGGCGTTTGGTGAGGGCGCGGGTGTCGATCCCTTCGATGCCGGGCACGCCGGCGGACAGGAGGTAGTCGTGGAGGGATCGTTCGCTCCGCCAGTTGCTCGGAATCTCGCAAAGCTCCTCGATGACAAAGCCCCGGACATGCACCGCCTCGCTCTCGGCGTCGACCTCGCCCACGCCGTAGTTTCCGATCAGCGGATAGGTCATCGTGACGAACTGTCCACGGTAGGAGGGGTCGGTCAAAATTTCCTGATACCCGGTCATCGACGTGTTGAAACATGCCTCGCCGG
>CALDKL010000866.1 GCA_937898895.1 uncultured Verrucomicrobiae bacterium
ATCCGGTGATGACAAGCACGAGCGAAAAGAAGAGAAAAGCTTCCCAAAAAGTCGAGCGCTCCTTCCGCCCTTTGTCGCGGTCGAGTTCTGATTCGCTCATCGCGTGAGATAAAAGATCGCGCCCAGGATTGCACCGAACCCCAGCCAGAGGAGCCACTGTGCCGCCGTTTTCCAGATGCCCATGCTCTCGAAGGTGCGGTTGGCCACATCGACGATGCCGAGGTCGATGGGGCGCGGGCGCATTTCGACGAAGCGAAAATCGGGGTCGGCGCGCAGATAGGCCGTTTTCATCGCAGCGGCGACCGATTCGGGAATCGCTTCGTCACTGAGAAACAATTGCTGCCAGGGGATCTCTGACTGCAACATGAGGAGGGCGAGCCTGCCGCGTGCCGAGAGACGGTCGACCGGTTCCACCTCGGAGCCATCGAGGACACGGCGGAACCATTGCACGAGCAGTCGGTCCGTTTCCTCCGCAGCGAGTTCGACGGGAAGCCGCTCCGGTTCTGTGGCGGCCCGTTCGCTCACCTTTCCGAGGATCTTGAAGACGAGCGAGCTGAGCAGGAGTTTGTTCTCGACGCGCAGGGCCGAGAAATAGGCTTCGACGCGGCGATAGGCCTCGTTCCATTCCTCCAGCGAGCGGGCGCAATCGCTCCACCCCCCGGCAGGCGTGGGAAAGACGAGCGGTTCGACAGACAGTTCCATGAAGGTGGCGGGATTGCCGGGGGCGGGACGGGCGTGGTGAGGTGGCGAGGTCTCGTCCTCACCCAAAGCGGCTCTCGTACCGAATCGCGATGGCGCGATCACGGGATGATTCCACAGGCACTGCGAAAATCCACAAAAACTTCTGATCCATCGTTCCGAGCTTCTGCCGCCGCCCCCGCCTCGTGGCACCCAAGCGGGTTTGCATTCCGTCCCGTCCACCGATGTTTGCGTTGGGGACAACTCGCATTCTTGCGCCGTAGCCCCGTGAGGCCCCAAAAACCTCCCTGACAAAACGACTCGTTGCTTCCACTCGCGACAGGTCAGGCAATGACTCGCGTCGAAAGATCAGCGACTTGTTCTCCGAGAACCCGGAATTCCGCCAGAGCGGCCGTCTCGTCCATTCCCTTGGTGAGGTAATCGCCATTGGCTTCTGCTCGATGGTCTGCGGATGCGAACGCTCCACCGGAATGGAAACCTTCGCCGAGGACCGGAAGCTCGAATGTCTCACTGGGAACGAGACTTTTCCAAGCCCTCGGGCGGAGCTGTCGGTTGGCTGGAAGGGTAGGGAGGGGCGCTTGGGAAAGCGCCCTTCCCTGAAACCGCTGAAACCGCGCAAAAGCTTCCGTGCGTGTGCCCCTGCTGACGCTGATGGGAGGCGGCTCGCCGGGCTAGTTCGAACTGGACATAAATCAAAAAAAGGTCATCATTCGCTCACCGAATGGCGAAAATGAGACCTGATATCATGAGTTGCATCCCGAGTGAACGGGGCTCCATTCTCTTTTGCCTACGGAAGAGCAACCACTGAAACACTTTTTTGCCGCAGAAATCCAGTTTCGGCCGCCATTGAAATCTCAACCAATTGCCCCACTGACATCCCCAATGAAGTCTCCTGCAATCGCCACTTCCAAGTCAACTCTTCGGGCGGCAACCCTTGCCTTTGCGCTTGGCATTCTTGCGGCATCGGCCCAAGTCCCTGCGCCGATTGACTCGCCTACTGTTTCGCCTGCTACGGTTCCCGGTGCTGCGGGTGCCTCGACAAACCCGGAGGCAACCCCTACGACTTTGGACGCCACCGTGGTCGAAGCGGCGCAGACGACGCCACGTCCGCAACCTGCCCCGGCAAACCGACCTCTTCCCGCTGCCCCGCCTCCGTCGATTCCGGTCAGGATCGACGACGCGATGCCCGCCGTTGTTCCGGCATACCTGCCGGAGGAAGTGAAGTCGGCCTCTCGATTGGAACTGAGTCCGCGCGACTTTGTCCAGACAGTCAACGTGGTGACGTCGGAAGAAATGCGGGACCGGGGCATCGTGACGATGAACGAGGCAGTGGAGACGATCACGGGAGTGCGTCCGGTATCCGGAGTCTACTCCACCCAAGATGTGACGACGGGAATTCGTGCGCGTGGATTTGAAAATCGTTTCTCCTACATCAACGGGCTTCGTTTCCAGGCCTTCGGAATCCCGGTCGAGACGCAGATGGTGGACACGCTGGAGGTGTTGAAAGGCCCGGGCGGCGTGGTCTTCGGGCAGGGAGATCCGGGAGGCTCGCTCAACATCACGACAAAGCGCCCAGTGGCCGACCCTTTCACGGAACTGGGATACCGCTACGGCAGCAACGACGATTACCGCATGACTCTGGACACGACGGGGCCGCTCTTTTCGAATGCCGCGACGGACGGGGATCCGGCCCTGCTCTACCGCTTCAACGCGGCCTACGACTCGGGGAACAGCTATCGCGACTTTGTCGACTACGAACGAGTCCTCGTCGCACCGGCGTTCACCGTGAATTTGTCCCCGGACACGACGCTGGATTTTTCCTACTCCTACCTGAAAGAGGATTTCCTGTTTGATCGCGGGCTCCCTGCCTACCCGATTGCTCTCGATGTCCATCGCGGGCTCTTCACGGGAGATCCGGGGATGCCGCGTTCATGGACGGAGAATCATCTCGCCTTCTGGAATCTGGAGCACCGTTTCAACGATGATTGGAAGGTGGTGCAGCGTTTTGGCCTGGTGAGACAATCGGGCGAATCCTTCGAATTGAGTTCATACAGTCCTGCGAACGGAATGGGGAGCGACGGACTCTTCCCTCGCGACGCCTACTTAGGTGTCGCCGACAACACCTACTGGCAGATCCAGCACGAGGTGCATGGGGCCTTCGAATTGGCAGGCCTCCCGAACAAGATGGTTCTGGGCGTGGAGTACGCCCACACGAAATTCGGCTACTCGTTCAGCTATATCAATCCGGAGCCCTTCAACCTCTACAACCCGATCTACGGCAGATACAATTTCAACGCCCCGGCTTCGGCGATCTATCCCTTCGAATCGTATGGTGACTCTCTCTGGGCACTCTACTGGGACCACCAAATCGAGCTCGACCCCACGTTCAAGGTGGTCGCGGGCCTGCGCGCCGACTGGTCGGACGGATACTTCGACAGCATCTACGACACGGCGACGACGGATCGCGACAAGATCGGCCTGAGTCCCCGCATCGGCGCGGTCTGGCAGCCGACGGAAAGCGTGGATCTCTTCACGAGCTATTCGCAGACCTTCGTCCCGAACGTCTTCGCGGACGGCACGGGCACCGTTTTCGACCCGGAGGAGGGCGAAGCCTTCGAAGCGGGCTTCCGCAAGCGCGTTCTCAACGACCGCCTCCAATTCAGCGGTGCCATATTCCACATCACGAAGCAGAACGTCTTGAACCCCGATCCGACGGACCCGACAGGACTTCGCCAGATCCTCAACGGAGAGGAACGAAGCCAGGGATTCGAACTCGAGGCGAAGGGTGAATTGGCACCCGGCTG
>CALDKL010000867.1 GCA_937898895.1 uncultured Verrucomicrobiae bacterium
GCGGGGACGGGCCGCAGCCAGTCGCAGCAGAAGGGGTGTGAGAAATGCGGGCTAGCGCCCCTCACTCTTCCAGCCACCCTGGCCCCGCCCGAGGCTTGGGAAAGCCCTGTCCGGATCATTCAGCCGAGAGGCTCCAGGGCCACCGACACCACGCCCATCTCTTCCTTTACCGGGTAAGCGGCGACCCCTTCGCGGGCCGGGCCGGAAAGCACTGCCCCGGAACAGAGGGCAAATTCAGCGTAGTGCCAGGGGCAGGCAATGACACCGTTTTCGATCGGCCCAAAGGCGATCGAGGCATCGGCATGCGGACAACGATCCTCCAGCGCATAGACCACTCCACCATGTCGGACGAGGGCGAGACGATGACCCTCGACGGTGTAGGGTCGGCCCTTGCCTTCCATGAGATCTTCGGAGCGGGCGACGGGATGATAGGTCATGACAGGCGATTCCGGATCTCACGTTTCCTGTGCTCCGTTTCCCGTCGATTGTCAAGCCGGGGGAAACCCAAGCTCCTCGCGGAGAGAGGTCGAACTCATGCCAGAGTCCCGCAGGCTCTTCAGGGTGATGGCGAAGTCGCGTTTCGCGAGTCGCCTTCCCGAGGCGTCGGTGAGGAGCGGGTGGTGATGATAGGTCGGGACGGGAAGACCAAGAAGCGACTGGAGCAGCCGATGGAGATGTGTCGCCTCGAACAGATCGACTCCGCGGACAATGTCGGTGACTCCCTGGAGTCCGTCATCGACGACGACGGAAAGGTGATAGCTGGTGCCGATGTCTTTGCGAACGAGGACGACGTCACCGAGCCGTTCAGGCCGGGCTTCCTGGGTGCCGAGCCGGGTGTCCGTCCAGAGGAGGCTGTCTCCGGCGAGGGAACGAGCTTTTTCCTGATCGAGGCGGAGTGCGCAGGGGATGCCAGCGGCAAGCCGGGCGGCGCGCTCGTCTTCGGAAAGGCGGCGGCAGGTGCCGGGGTAGGGGAGATCCTCGCTGCCGTGGGGGGCTTGACCGGCCCGTTCGATCTCGCGGCGGATGTCTGCTCGGGTGCAGAAGCACGGATAGAGCAGTCCGCGTTCCGCGAGCCGTCGGGCGGCGGCGCAATAGTCCTCGCCGTGTTCGCTTTGGAAACGGACCGGCCTTTCCCATTCGATCCCCAGCCAGGCGAGATCTTCGAAGATCCCGAGGGCGTTTTCGCGCGTGCATCGGGTCGAGTCGATGTCCTCGATGCGGAGGAGAAAGTGTCCGCCCTGTCTGCGTGCCAGGGAATAGGCCGTGAGAGCGGAAAACGCGTGCCCCTTGTGAAGCAAGCCAGTCGGGCTGGGGGCAAATCGGGTCGTCATGAGACGTCGGGTCGAAGGGTAGTCGAAGGGTAGGCAAGGACGGCGATTGGGGAGGGGGCCGATTCCGATCCCCGCCCCTTCAGAATTTTGAACACCTTTGCCTCTGCCACAATCTACCGTCAAACGGCCATGCATCCGCCCGGATGGCCCGTTGACCCGGCACCCGGGGCCGTTCAGATTTCCAGTCCATGACCTCGCTCCGTTGTTTCCAGCCCATCAAGAGGGTTCGATCCCTCCCCATACCCTGTCTGCTCCTCGCGGGAACCCTCCTCGCGGCCGAGGAGTCCCCGACTCCCACGCGCGAGGCGGAGGCGAAGGCGAAGGCAGAGGCGGCTTTGCTGACGGGGACGCGACAGCTCACCTTTGAAGGTCTCCGCGCCGGCGAAGGCTATTTTTCGGCGGACGGAACGAAAATGGTGTTCCAGAGCGAGCGCGAGCAGGGGAATCCTTTCTATCAGATCTATCGGCTCGATCTCGAGACGGGAGACACCGAGCGGATTTCTCCTGGCAGGGGCAAGACCACCTGTGCATGGATCCACCCGGATGGGAAACGCATCCTCTTTGCCTCCACTCACGAGAATCCCGGGGCCGAGGCCCAGCAGAAATCTGAATACGCAGAGCGCGAGTCGGGCAAGGCACGAAAGTATGCGTGGGACTACGATGCGGAGTTCGACATCTACGAGACCGAGCCCGGATCGGGTGAATACCGGAACCTGACAAAGACCCAAGGCTACGACGCGGAGGGCGCGTGGTCGCCGGATGGGAAGAAACTCGTCTTTGCCTCGAACCGCCAGGCCTACGACGGCTCGATGAGCGAGGAAGATCAGAAGGCCTTCAAACTCGACAAGAAGTTTCCCATGGAGATCTATCTCGCCGATGCGGACGGATCGAAGGTGGAGCGACTCACCCAGGTTGATGGATACGACGGAGGACCCTTTTTCAGTGCGGACAGCAAGGAAATCTGTTGGCGTCGGTTTGATCGCAAAGGACTCGTCGCAGAAATTTTTGCAATGAACCTGGCTGATCGGAAGGAGCGCCAGCTCACGAAACTGGGGGCAATGTCGTGGGCTCCGTATTTCCATCCCAGCGGTGCGTATCTGATCTTCACGACCAACAAGCATGGTTTCGACAATTTCGAACTGTATTTGGTCGACGCGAAAGGAACGAAGGATCCGGTGAGGGTGACCCACACGGCGGGATTCGACGGACTGCCGGTCTTTTCCCCGGATGGAAAGACACTCTCGTGGACGAGTAACCGGACCCCATCCGGGCAATCGCAGATCTTTCTTGCCTCGTGGAACCACGAGGCGGCTCTGGGTCTGCTCGAAAAGAGCGGCGCGGCAGCTTCCCCGGTGACGTCTGCGCCTGACAAACCTACCCACGCGGCTGCCGTTGCGACCTTCGCGACGAACCCGGCCATCGAGGCATCGGATCTGCGAGTGCAGCTCGAATACCTCGCCTCGCCCGATCTGAAAGGCCGACTCACCGGCACCCCTGGGGAGCGGGCCGCGACGGAGCATGTGGCGGCGCAGTTCCGGAAATGGGGACTCGAGCCGGGCGGGGACGAGGGAAGCTACTTCCAGGAGTTCCCCTTCACCGCCGGTGTTGCGGTCGGCAAGGACAATGCGATGACCCTGCATCTCGCGGGCGAGGCTCGGAACCCGGTCGTGGAGAAGGATTGGCGACCCATTTCCTTCTCCAAAAACGGAACCCTCGCGGACACGGGAATCGTCTTTGCCGGATACGGGCTCGAGATCCCAGACGACAAGGGCGGAGAATCCTACACGAATTATTTTCACCTCGATGTGAAGGGCAAGTGGGTGATGGTGCTGCGCTACTCTCCCGAAGAGGTGCCCAAGGAGCGGCGCGAGGAAATGCAGCGACTCGCGGGTCTGCGACACAAGGCGACTCTGGCCCGCCGCAAGTTCGCTGCCGGGATCCTCTACGTGACCGGCCCGCAGACGAAAGTGAAGGAGGAACTCGTGCCGATGGAGTTCGATGCGTCGAATGCCGATTCGGGGCTGCCTGCGATCAGCATTTCCACCTCTCTTGCAAAAGAGATCGTGGCGAGGGCGGGCAAGGACCTGACCGAAATCCAGAAGGCTCTCGACAAGGGGGAGATGGTGGAGGGCTTCGAGATCCCCGAAACGAAACTCACCGCAAAAATCGATGTCGACCAGGAGACGCGCACGGGGCGCAACGTCATCGGGATTCTCTCAGCTGGTCAGACCGGCCCACATCCGAATCCGGCGGTGATGATCGGGGCGCACATCGACCACCTGGGTGCCGAAGCGGGGGCGGGCTCCCTCGCCCGCGAGGAGGAACGCAAACTGGCCCACCGCGGGGCCGACGACAATGCCTCGGGGGTCGCAGGCCTGCTCGAGATCGCCGAATCCCTCTCCGATCAGAGGAAACAGGGAAAACTCGACCTGAAGCGCGACATTGTCTTTGCCGCATGGTCAGGAGAGGAGATCGGCCTGCTCGGTTCTTCGTACTTTGTCAGGAAACTCGCCAAAGAATCGCTCGGCGACGAGAATGCGCCGCTCGGGCTGATCCTTTCCTCCTACCTGAACATGGACATGATCGGACGACTGCGCGAATCGCTCGTATTGCAGGGGATCGGATCGAGCGATGCCTGGAAGGGCATCATCGAGAGTCGGAACGCGCCCATCGGCCTGCCCGTCACGATCCAGAACGACACCTATCTGCCCACCGATGCGACTCCCTTTTACCTTCGTCAGGTGCCGATCCTGAGTGCCTTCACCGGGGCGCACGAGGATTACCACACGCCGCGCGACACGCCTGACAAGATCAACTACGAAGGGGCGGCGAAGATTGCGAAACTGATGGGCCTGATCGCCCGCGGCCTCGCCGTCGATGTCGAGGCCCCGAAGTATGTGAAAGTCGATCCGCCGAAGAATCGGGGAAGCCGGGGGTTCCGGGTCTATCTCGGGACGATCCCCGACTACAGTCAGGGCGAGATCCAGGGGGTGAAACTGAGCGGTGTGGCCGAGAAGGGGCCTGCCGGGATGGCCGGAGTGAAGGGAGGGGACATCATCGTCGGGCTCGGCGGAGAGAAGATTCTCAATATCTACGACTACACCGAGGCGATGGCCGATCTGAAAGTCGGCGAAGAGACGGAGATCACGGTGAAGCGAGGGGAAAAGGAGATCACCCTGAAACTGATTCCGGCCTCGCGGGATTGACCCCGGTGCCCGAGACACCGGGATCGTCTCCGCGTGACCGGGAGACCGTCGTTCAGCGAACGCCTTCCACCTCGAGATCAATGGCGTAGAATCCCGTCCGCGCTGTGAGGTAGAGTGTCTTGCCGACGAGCAGGCAGTTCGCAGGTGCTTCCGGCGGGGTGAGGCGCAGGACCTCTTTGCCTTCGGGAGAGAAGGCGAGGAGGTTTCCTTTCCAGGTCACGTAGACATTGCCGAGTTTGTCGATGCTCATGCCGTCGCTGCCGACGGGAGCGAATTCGCGCCGCTTCGCCAATTTGCCGGGCCCCTCGATGGCATAGGCGTAGAGCTTGCCGCCGCCGGCGTCGGCGACGTAGAGAGTGGTTTCATCGGGCGAGGTGATGACTCCGTTCGGTTTCACGAGATCGGCCGCGACCTGGCTGACTTTTCCTGCTTTGTCCACGTAGTAGACGGCCTCGACATCGATCTCACGCTCGCCGCCCTGGCCATAGCGGGGATCGGTGAAATAGAACCCGCCTTGACCATCGGGGACAAGGTCGTTGGGACTGTTGAGCTTCCTGCCCCCGAAGGAGTCGGTCAGCACCGTGACGGCCCCCAAAAAATCCGTTCGGGTGAGGCGACGATTTCCCCCTTCGCAGGCGATGAGGGCTCCGGCGGGAGTGAAGAAAAGGCCGTTCGCCTGGCCGCTCTTTTCGCGGAAGACGGTGATTTCACCCGTCTTCGGGTGATAGATGTGAATGCGTTCGTTGGGGATGTCGGAAAAATAGATCGTTCCGTCCGGGGCGAGGGCGGGGCCTTCGGTGAAGCGGAAGCCACCCGCCAGCTTGCGGAAGGCGGCACCGTCCTTCACCAGCGGACCGTCGTGCTTGTAGCGCGGAGTCTCGGGGGTGCGGTATTCGGTCTTGTCGCCGATGTCCTGGATCCTGACATTCCGATAACGGACCTTCAGCGTTTCCTCCCGGTTGCCGATGCCGTGGACTTGCAGGGCAATGAAGCCCGTCGCGGTGAGGTCGTCGACGAGGTCGGCGGCGGGGACTCCGTTGAGGAAGGTGCGGATGTGCTTGCCGATGGCCTCGATCCGGTAGTGGTTCCACTCGTTTTGTTTGAAGGCATAGCGGGCCGCAATGTTGCCCGAGTGATCGTCGAGCCAGCCTCGCCGCCCTTCGTCATAGATTCCCGCGCTCCAGCCACGGTCGGAGGGGTCAATCTCGACCTGGTAGCCGTGGACCTGGCCCTTCTTGTAGTCGGGGAGACTGTTGGAGCGGATCTGCACTCCGCAGTTCAGTGTGGGATCGACTTTGAAATCGACCTCGAGGATGAAGTTGGCATAGTTTCGGTTCGTGCAGAGGAAGGAGTTTGGGGTTTTGGGCACGGTCGTTCCGACGATGACACCATCCTCGACCGTATATTGGGCTTCCCCTCCGCGTTGGGTCCAGCCGTCGAGAGTGTTGCCATTGAACAGATCGACCCAGGGCGCAGGTTCGGCGGCGGCGAGGGACAGGGGAAGGAAGGCGAGGCTGAGCAGGGGGAATTTCATGGGGAAACAGGAAGGTTTGTCAGGGTAGTACCATGGGCGCGGGGCCGTGACAAGGAATTCTGAAGGACCGATTGACGGCGGGGGGGATCAGCCCGCGCCTGTCCACCCGGCCCGCTGCGCAACCTTCGGACCGGACAGGCCGCGACCATCGAGGCCATACCCATCGAGCGCTCGCCTCTAGGATGCCGCAAGGTATCGGGTTCAGGATATCGGATATCGGGATATCGGGGTCAGGGAACGAATACCGAATTTGAACGCCTTCATTGGAACTTCC
>CALDKL010000868.1 GCA_937898895.1 uncultured Verrucomicrobiae bacterium
GGCGGCCATCTCCTTCATGTCCTCGGGGATCTCGGTGATCTCGATCTCCTGGCCCCACCAATTCGGTTGTCCTTCACCCCTATGGAAAAATCACTCCGCTTCAGAGTGCCTCTGCCATCGTCATCACGGAGAGTTCCGCCGTGATCCGCAATCTCATCACCCTGCGAGACCATGTCGATGTCAGCCCGATCCGCACGCTCGACCAAGCCTTTCAACTGGAGCGGGCCGATGCCGAAGACGTCGTCGAGGCCCTCACCGATATCCTCGGACTCGAGCAGGAGGCGGCCCCCGCTGTCGCGGCAGGAGGCAATCCCAATCAACCCAACCGTCCGAATCAATCCAATCGCGGCGATCAGCCGACTCCCGCCATCGCGGCGAACAGCCCAGCCGCAGCATCCGACGCCTACATTCCCTCGCAGTCGGGTGGAAATGGCGGATTCGCCCGCCCCAGTGCGCCGAAGCCTCGCGTCCGCGCCATTCCCAGGGCAAATCGCGTCCTCGTCGTCGCCACGCAGAGCGACATGGAATACATCGCCAGCATCATCAGCCACCTCGACGCTCCTGTCGAAACCTCGAGTTACATGCGGCGACAACTCCGTTACATCACCGTCTCCGACTTCCTCAAGATCGCCGGAAACGTCATCACCCGGGGCCTCAGCAAAGACGGAGCCAATTCCGAAATCGCCGGGGGCAATCAGGACCAGCAGCAGCAGAACAACGGACTCGGCGACAACCAGAACAACAACTCCAACAACATGGACCCATCCGGACTCGGCAACACGGGTCGGTCCGGAGGTGCCACAGGGGATCTCGGCAATGCCGGTTCCGACCAGGCCGCCGCTCCGCAGTCGGTCGTGATCGACAAGACCCTCCTCATCGCCGACAACATCCAGAACATGCTCATCGCCTCCGGTCCGCCGGAGAATCTCCGCCTGATCGAGGAGCTGCTCGATACCATGGACGTGCGCCCGGTCCAGATCCAAATCTCGGCGATCATTTCGCAACTGACTCTCGGCGACAACTTCGAGTTTGCCCTCAATTTCCTCCGCACCCTCGAGCAGCCCGCTGACGGCGCCCACTTCAATGGCGGCGGTGCCCTCATTTCGCGAACCCCGGACAAACTCTTCAATCTCGCCGACCTCACCGACCCCACCAAGATGCCCCAGTCGACCGGATTGAATCTCTACGGTCAGATCAACAAGTATCTCGACATGCACCTCAAAGCACTGGAATCGACCAGCCGATTCAAGGTGCTGCAGCGACCGACGATCTATACCGTCAACAACCGCGAGGCCGTGATCGAGACCGGAGAGCGCATCGCGGTCCCCCGCAGCACCCTGAACTCGTTCGATTCCGGCGGAATCAACAACGACAATCAACTCGTCACCTCGAACATCGAATACGAAAACGTCGTCCTCCGCATTGCCGTCGTGCCCCTCATCAATTCGAACGGGGAGATCACTCTGCAGATCCAGCAGAAAAATGACACCCTCGGGGCAAACCGCCTCGTGGGCCGCGATCTGATTCCCAACATCCGGACGCAGAATCTCGGCACCACCGTGATGGTACCTGATGGAGGCACGGTCCTCCTCGGCGGCCTCATCAGCGAGGACGACGGAAAAGACCAGTCGGGAGTCCCCCTGTTCGCCAACTGGCCTATCGTCGGGCGCGTCTTCGGATCGACCGCCGACAAGGTCAACCGCAGTGAATTGCTCATCTTCATCCAGCCCAAGGTGATCCGAAACGACGCCGATCAGACCTCCGTCGACACCGACATGAAGGACCGTACCCGCATCGCCCTTCCCGCCGAGGAATTCGCCACCAACGCAGACAACAATCTCGATGTGTTCGAGACTCAGGATTTCAACTCAGCGGAGAAGCGAGTCTTTTTCTTCCGCGATCTCTTCAAGAAAAAGCCCGCCGTTCGCGCCGTTCCGGTAGAGTAGGTCGCCGCTCGTCTTTTCGGGGCGCGAACTACTCGAGGAACATCTCCTCTTCGGGTAGTCCCGTGAGCACGTTGAATTCGAGTCGCGAATAGGAACGCCCCATCGAAAACCGCACGGCGAGGGGGTCGTTCAGGCCCGAACTGCGGAAAGTCCACCAGATCCCCGGTTCGCGAGTCCATTTGCCAGCCCCGGGCGGTCGCAGCTCCATGACGACGCCTCCGGGGAGCCGGAATGGCTCGGCATACGCCGAAGCGCTTCCTTCGCCGCCCGCGAGCGGAGCGTCTCCCGAAAGCGTCGGCGGTCGCTCCGTCAGGAGGTAGCCACCCGGAGCAAACACGATGTATTGGTCTCTCCGGAAGGTGTAGGCTCGCTTCTTCGCTTTGAAGGCGGCCGACTTGAGGTCGTTCGTGGCGGCGGTGAGCGCCTCCTCGGTCGCCCCGTCATCGAAGCGGAGCAGAAAAAAGCCCGAGAACAGGGCGATGATGGCGAGAACAATGAGCAGCTCAAACAGGGTGAAGCCCCGTGCTCCGTTCCACTCACCAGTTGCCGATGTCATCCTCGGTCCCCTCCTGACCGTCCTTGCCGAGCGAATAGATGTCGAACTCCTCGGGGTTGTGTTTTCCGGGACGACGGTACTGATAGAGATTTCCCCAGGGATCGTAGAGGGCCTGCTCCGTCAGCAGCGTCTTGTAGCTCTTCGGTTGGGGACCATCGGACGGCTTGGTGACCAACGATTTCAAGCCCTGTTCCGTGGTCGGATACAGTCCGCCCTTGGTCTTGTAGCGGATCAGGCTGGCCTTCAGCGTCTGGATGTCCCCCTTCACCTTGCCTTCCTCGGCATCACCCAACACGTTCACCATCATGTAGGTTCCCATGCCTACGAGCAGGGCGATGATCCCCAGGACGAGGAGCATCTCCATCAGAGTGAAACCCTTGGCACCGTGATTCCCGGAAAGATTCATGGGGGAGGGTACCACACCCATCAGCGGTTCCGCAACACGGAAATCGTTTCGTAGATGACCGAGATCATCATGTAGGCCATCAGGCCAACGACGAGCGACATCACGAGAATAATGGCCGGCTGGATGACCGACGCGATCCTTTCGATCGAGCGCCCAAACTCCCGATCGAGCCGATCCCCCGCTTTGGCAATGGAGGGAGCCAGTTGCCCGGTGTCTTCCCCGATTCGGGTCATGTCGATGAGACCGGATTCGAAAATCCCGGCCTTTTCCATACAGCGGTTGAGCATGGCACCCTCGGATACCCTCGCCCGCATCTGGATGATCTGCTCGCGGATGTATCGGTTTGAAGTTGTCGTCTCGACGAGTTCCAACGCCCGGACGATAGGAAGGCCGTTGACGAGCAGGTTCGCCAGTGTCTCGACGAACTGCACGTTGAACCGCGTCACGAGCAGTTTGCCAAAAAGCGGCAATTCTAACTTGGCTTCATCCCACCAACGTTTCGTCGACTCGCGTTGAAACAGAAGAAAGGCCACGAGGAGTGTCACGAGCAGGACGACAAGCACCGCAATCCAGTTGGCTTTCAGGAAATCTCCCGTCGACAGGAGAAACCTGGCCACCGGGGGAAGCTCTCCACCCGTCGACTCGACGAGTCGTCGCAGCTTGGGGATGAGGAAAAACACGAACATCGCCGAAACACCCACGCCCGAGACGATGAGGAAGGCGGGGTAAATCAGGGCCGTAGCGAGTTTGCCCCGCAACTCCGCAAGGGTATTGAGATAGCGTACCTGCCGCTTGAGGATCTCACCCAGCGCACCCGAAATTTCGCCCGCCGAGACGAGGTTGCAGTAAAGTTCGTTGAAGCTCGGGGAGGACAGACGCAGGGCCGTGGCGAGAGGCACCCCGTCGCGCACTTTCTCGTAACAGGCCCCCGCGACTTTTGCAATGGTGGGGGATTCGCTGCGCTTCCCGATGGAGTGCAGCGAGGCATCGAGCTGCACCCCGGCGGCGAGGAGATCGCTGAGTTCTTCGGTGAACTGCACGAGCTGCTTTGAGGAAAGTCGGTTCTCCGCCGGAGCCGATGAAGATTTCCGTGCCGATTGGTTCGTCTCCCCGGCCTTGGTCGGTTTCTTCTTTGCCTTTTCCTTCTGAGCTTCCTCGGACAGGGACAGGACGCGGCTGCCTTGTTCATTCAACCTCCGTGTCGCCTCGCCCCGGCTCCCGGCCTCGAGTCTGCCTTCGGAGAGAGAGCCGTCCTTCTTCAGGATTTTGTAGCGGAAGGAAGCCATCGCGACGGAGTGGAAAGGAACGTACCGGAGCCGCCTCAGGTCAACTCCGTCGAGGAGACGACCTCTTCAATCGTCGTGGTCCCCTCGATCACCTTGCGCCATCCATAATCGCGCATGTTTGTGAAACCGTCGAGCATGCCCTGGCGCTGGAGGTCCTGTTTGGAGGCCCCGCCCACGATCAGTTCCTGCACCTTTTCGGTGACGCGAAACAGCTCGTAGACGGCCGTCCGCCCGCGATATCCGGTGTGACCACAACTGTCGCAGCCATGCGGATTGACCGAATAGATCCTGCCCGCCTCCTTCACCGGGAATCCCACCGAACGGAGAAACTCCTCGGAGTAGTCCCCGCCGGGCACACGGCACTCCAGGCACAATCGCCTCACGAGCCGCTGCGCGATGAAGGCGCGAACCGACGCGGCAATGAGAAACGGCTCGACTCCCATATCGACGAGGCGGGTGATTCCACCAACAGAATCGTTCGTGTGGAGCGTACTGAAAACGAGGTGGCCCGTCAGTGCGGCCTGCACCGCAATCTCCGCCGTCTCGAGATCTCGGATTTCCCCGACCATGATCACATTCGGATCGCCCCGGAGGATGCTGCGCAGTCCCGAGGCAAAGGTGAGATTGATCTCCGGTTTCACTGCGATCTGCACCGCTCCTTCGAGACGGTTCTCGACCGGATCCTCGATCGTCACGATCTTTGTGTCCTCGGAGTTCAGCGCCGAGAGAAAACAGAAAAGACTCGTCGATTTGCCACATCCTGTCGGACCGGTCACGAGGACGATGCCATTCGGTCGGGAAAGGATCACGTCGACCTGTCTGCGGAGATCCGCGAACATGTCGAGCCGATCAATCGTGAATTTCTCCTGCCCGAGAAGTCGCAGGGAGATACTCTCGCCCTCGATCGCCGGGATCGTCGCGACGCGCGTGTCGATCGGCTGGCCTCCGACCTGGAGAGCGATGCGGCCGTCCTGGGGCTTCCGTTTTTCCGCGATGTCGAGGCCCGCCATCAGTTTGACGCGGGCGATCACCGAACCCTGCAGGGCGACGATGTTGTCCGGCACGGGAACACGGCGCAGGACTCCGTCGACGCGATAGCGGACGCGCAGGTCGTTGCGCATCGGCTCGATGTGAATGTCAGTGGCGCGCTGCTTGAGTGCCTCGTTGAGGATCTGGTTCACGAACTTCACCACCGAGGCCTCTTCATCCTCGTCATCGATCACATTGACGGTTTCCTTGAAGCTGAACTCATCGCTGTCCCAGTCCCGGTTGGCGAGTAGATCGTCGAAGATGTCGCCGCCGACTCCGTAGAATTTCTGAAGCCCGGCGAGGACCTTGCGTCGCGGCGAGAGCACCCACTGGATCGGACACCCCGCCGCCCGCCGGACGAGCTGTCGATCGATGGTGGAAAAGGGATCGTAATGGGCCACCACGAGAAAACTGGGCCGGATCGAACCTTCGGAAAGCTCCGCCCGCAGGAGCAAAGCCCTGTGTTTGATGGCAACCGGCGGCGGACAGGCCGCCTTGAGGACGTCCGCGTTGGCCGTGTCGATGAGGGGATCGTCCACCCATTCGAGGCGCAGAACCTCCGCGAGACGGACGCCGAAATCACGTTCAGAGATCTCCACATTGTCGAGGATCCAATCGATCAGAGATCCTCCGTTGAGAAACTGTTCCCGCAGTGCCGCAACATCAATGGAGAGAGGCAGGTTCACCCCGGCCGCCTCGCTTATGAGGCCGAGGACCCGTTCAAATCCCTTCTCGATGGTTGCGCCGTCTGCCATGATTCCTTCCGACCCAGGCTCGCCCCCGGGAGGGGAAGCATACCGGACGCGAGGGCGGGCTCAAATGCTTTTGTTTGTTTCGCGCCCTTGCTTCCCCCTGCTTGGTCTCCGACCCAACCCGGAAAACGAAGGCAAATATAGGGCATCGTTCGGCAAGTACCCCGGTAGCAGGAGGATGGAGAGCCCGAAAACGCGCTCCACCGCCCCGCCCTTCACGCCCCGAGGAGAATGCGTTCGGGGCTCTCGATGCACTGTTTCACCCGGACGAGGAATGTCACAGCCTCCTTGCCATCGACGAGACGGTGATCGTAGCTCAGCGCCAGATACATCATCGGCCGAATCACGACCTGGCCGTCGACCGCGACAGGTCGTTGCTGGATGCTGTGCATCCCGAGGATGCCTGACTGAGGAGGATTGAGAATGGGAGTGCTCAGCAGCGAACCGTAGATGCCGCCATTGGTGATCGTGAAAACACCTCCCTGCAGGTCGGGCAACCCGAGCTTGCCATCGCGCGCCTTGTTCGCGTATTCGACGATGTCCTTCTCGATCCGGGCAAAACTTTTCTCATGACAGTCCCGAATCACCGGAACGACGAGCCCTTTCTCCGTGCCCACCGCCACACCAATATCGTAGAAATGGTTCTCGACAATCTCATCGCCCTCGATGCGGGCGTTGACCGCCGGGACGGCCTGCAAAGCCTCGACCACGGCCTTGATGAAAAAGGACATGAATCCGAGCTTCACCCCGTTGCGGGCGGTGAAGTCGTCCTGGTGACGCTTGCGCAGATCCATCACTGCGCTCATGTCGCACTCGTTGAAGGTCGTGAGAATGGCGGCCTCGTGCTGGGCGTTGACGAGGTGAGTCGCGATTTTCCGGCGCAGCGGCGACATCTTCTTCCGCGTCGTAGACCTGGGTCCGGTGCTGACTGTCGGTGCCGGTGAGGTCGCGGACGCGGCCTCCTTCGGTGCAGCGGCGGCCCCGAGGACGTCGGCCTTGGTGATCTTCCCTCCGGCACCCGATCCGCTCACGCGGGAAAGGTCGATCCCTTCCCCTGCCGCGATCTTCTTTGCGACGGGAGTTGCCTTTACCACCGACGAAGCGGAAGGAATCGCAGGAGCCTCAGGAGTCGATGACGCAGGGGACGACGCCGTTGGGGCAGCCGCAGATTCGAGCGGAGCCTCGGCCTCCTCGATCCGGGCCACGGGAGCCCCGATCGCCATCTCGTCGCCGACGGCGGCGAGATGGTGCAGGATGCCGGCCCGATCCGACTCGAGTTCGGTCGAGATCTTGTCGGTCTCGATTGTCAGGATGACTTCGCCCGCCCTAACGTAATCACCGTCGGCCTTGTGCCAGGCTCCCAAAGTGGCCGTGACGATGGATTCGCCGACGGAAGGAATCTTGATCTCGTGCGCCATGGTTTGGATACGTTGCTCGGATAATGTGGTGTTTAAAAAAAGAAATGGATCGAGCGGAGGATGTCCCTGGAGGTTCCCGCCACTCAGTTGCTGAAGGCTTCTTCGAGGAGACGGTATTGCTCCTTCTTGTGGATTGCCTTTGCTCCGCTCGACGGGCTGGAGGCAGCATCGCGACCGGCATAGCGCACGCGAAGATCAGAGAGCTTCTGCAGGCGCGGTTCGATGAAAGTCCATGCGCCCATGTTGAGCGGTTCTTCCTGGCACCAGACCCACTTCGTCGCATTCGGATAGCGTGCCGCGATCTCGGAAACCTTGTCCGAGTGAAAGGGATAGATCTGCTCGAGGCGAATGATGGCGGCATTGTCGATCTCGTGCTTGCGCCGGTATTCGAGGAGATCGTAGTATACCTTTCCCGAACAGAAGATGAGACGACTGATGCGATCTTCCTGTCCGCGATCCGGCGAGGTGTCGTCGAGAACCTCTGAGAAGGAGGTGCCCTGCGCAAAATCCTCGATCCCCGAGACACATTCGGGGTGAGTGAGGAGACTCTTCGGAGTCATGAGCACGAGAGGCTTGACGAAATTTCGCTTCATCTGGCGTCGCAACACATGGAAATACTGCGCCGGAGTGGTGAGGTTGCAAACCTGCAGGTTGTCGGTGGCACAGAGCTGGAGGAATCGCTCGAGTCGGGCACTGCTGTGCTCGGGGCCCTGGCCCTCGTATCCGTGGGGAAGGAGGAGCACGAGGTGACTGGGTCGGCCCCATTTCGACTCGGCCGAGGCGATGAACTGGTCAATGATGACCTGCGCCCCATTCGCGAAATCGCCGAACTGCGCCTCCCAGAGGACAAGGGCATCCGGAGCGTGCAGGGAATATCCGTATTCGAATCCGAGCACGGCGAATTCGGAAAGATGGCTGTTGTATACCCACAGCTTCGCCTTCTGACCGGCCTCGAGGTGATTGAGGGGAGTGTATCGCTGCCGGGTCTCGGGGTCGTAGAGAACGGCGTGCCGGTGACTGAAGGTGCCGCGCCGACAGTCCTGTCCTGACAAACGCACCGCGACCCCTTCGTTGATGAGCGTTCCGAAGGCGAGCGCCTCGCCGAAGGCCCAGTTGATCCCGCGCCCCGTCTCGATCGCCTCGCGGCGGGGTTTGAGAAAGCGGGCCTCCAGCTTCGGGTTCGCCTTCACCGTCCCGCGGACTTCGGAAATGCGACGACCAATCATGCGCAGCACCTCGGTCTCGACGCCCGTCGGGGCAGGCTCGTGGGAATAGACTGGCTGCGCCTCGATGCGCTCGGAAAGGAGGTGGTCGGTTCCCTTTTCGATCGCGCTCTGGAGTTCGGTGATCTCGCGGTCGAGCTTGGCCAAATACTCGTTTTCGATCGAGTTGGCCTCCTCGTTCGTGATCTCGCCCGCCTCAATCAGTTGTCTCCGGAAGATCGCGAGGGGGGTGTCGTGCTGGCTGATCTCGAGGTAGGTCTTTGGTAGGGTGAAGGCGGGTTCGTCGCCCTCATTGTGACCGTGGCGGCGGTAGCAGACGATGTCGATGACCACGTCTCGCGCGAAGCGCTGGCGAAACTCCAGAGCGAGTTCGGTGACGTAGAGCACGTCCATGGGCGAATCGCCGTTCACGTGAAAAACGGGTGCCTCGATCATCTTCGCCACGTCGGTGCAGTAGACGGAGGAACGTGCGTCCTTCGGCGTGGTCGTGAAGCCGACCTGGTTGTTGACGACGAAGTGGATGGTACCACCGGTGCGGTAGCCGAGCAGTTGGGATAGGTTGAGCGTCTCCGCCACGCTGCCCTGCCCGGCGAAGGCCGCGTCGCCATGAACGAGCACCGGCACGACGGTATCGCGCTCGACAAACGAATCCCGAAGCTGGCCATCGCGGGCTCGCTGGCGGGCGCGGGTCTTTCCCTCGACGACGGGGCTGACCGCCTCGAGGTGACTCGGGTTGGCGGCGAGCTGGATCTTCATCCACTTGCCATCGACTTCCTGATCGGATTCAAAACCGAGGTGATACTTCACGTCTCCGTCGCCGGCGACGAGATTCGGCACGTAGTTGTCCGAAAACTCGTAGAACAGCATCGTGAGCGGCTTGCGCAAAAGGTTTGCGAGGACGTTCAGGCGGCCCCGGTGAGCCATCCCCATCACCATCTCCTCCACATCGTGTCCTGGAAACATCTGCAGGAGCCCGTTCAGCGCGACCATCAGGGAGTCGCCCCCTTCGAGCGAAAAGCGTTTTTGCCCGACATACTTGCGATGGAGAAAGCGCTCGAAGTGTTCCGCCTCGGCGAGCCAGCGGAGGGCGAGCTTCTTTTTCTCCACAGGAGGAGCCGGGCGGTCGATGCGTGCCTCGATGCGTCTGAGCAACCAGTTCCGTACCACCGGAGTCTGGATGTGCATGATCTCGAAGCCGATGTTCCCGCAATAGGTGCGCCGGAGGCGGTCCACCATTTCCCGGAGTTTCATGCGCCGCC
>CALDKL010000869.1 GCA_937898895.1 uncultured Verrucomicrobiae bacterium
CGACGAGCAGGGACTCGCCGAGAACACCCTGGTTGTCTTCTGCTCGGACAATGGAGGATCACTGCCGCACGGTCAGAGCAATCTGCCCTGGCGCGACGGCAAACAGAGCCACTACGACGGCGGATTGCGCGTTCCCTTCCTGATGCGCTGGCCCGCGAAAATCGCGGCGGGGTCAAAGAGTGAGTATGCGGGATTGAGTTTCGACTTGGTTCCCACCTTCCTCGAGCTTGCCGGAGCGAAATCCGAAGCACCCGAGCAACTCGATGCCCTCAGCCTCGTGCCCCTGCTCGCCGGAAAGGCCATGCCGGTGGGCCGCGACCTCTATTTTGTCCGGCGCGAAGGTGGGAAACCCTACGGGGGGTGCAGTTACGAGGCCATCATCCGCAATGGGTGGAAGCTGATGCGGAAGGATCCCTACAGCCCTCTCGAACTCTACCATCTGTTGAACGACCCTCACGAAACCACCAATCTGGCCACCAAGGCACCGAAGGTCTTCAACGAACTTTCCTCGGCACTCGCCCGTCACATCCAGCGGGGAGGAGCGACTCCCTGGCAGCGACCCTGATTCCTCGATGAAAATGAAATGTGTCCTCTTTTCCCTTTGTTCCCTTCTCGTTTCCCAGGCGGTGCATTGCGCCGATCCCCGCCCCAATCTCATCTGGATCATGGCCGACGATCTCGGATGGGGGGAGCTCGGATGTTACGGGCAGAAACTCATCCGCACGCCTCATCTCGACCGCATGGCTGCCGAGGGGATGCGCTTCACACACTACTATGCGGGAGCCACCGTCTGCGCTCCCTCGCGCAGCGTTCTCATGACCGGACTCCACCATGGCCATACTCGCGTCCGCGGCAACGCTGGCAGGGAGAATCCGGCGGCACAGGCCCTGAAGCCCGGTGATCTCACGGTCGCCGCCGTCCTGCAGAAGGCCGGTTACCGCACTGCTCTCATCGGCAAGTGGGGACTCGGCGACGTCGGTGAGGCAGAGATGGGCTTGCCTCGGAAATTTGGCTTCGACGAGTTCTTTGGGTATCTCAATCAGCACCACGCCCACAATCACTTCCCGACTTTTCTGTGGCGCAGTGAATCGAAGATCCCATTGCCGAACGAGGTGACTCCGGTGGGGGCA
>CALDKL010000870.1 GCA_937898895.1 uncultured Verrucomicrobiae bacterium
AGTCTTCATCAATTTTCTTTCCGGGGATGCCGTGTTCACCACCGCGCTCGGACTCGACGGCAAACGGCTCTGGCAGACGCGGATCACCGACTACCTCGAGCACCAGGGATATGGCTCCTCGCCCGCGATCCACGGGGATCTCGTCATCGTTTCGGCGGACAACAAGGGAGCCTCCGGTGGTGCTGTGTGCGGTCTCAACCGCAAGACCGGCGACGTTGTCTGGCGTCATCCTCGGGCCGCCCTGCCGAACTACACCTCTCCCATTGTCCTCGAGGTCGCGGGGAAAACACAGATGTTCCTGAGCGGCACCGACAAGGTCACCAGCCTCGACCCCGCCACGGGCACGGTGAACTGGGAGATCGACGGAGCGACTACCGAGTGCGTTACCTCGACCCCCACGGATGGACGACATATCTATTCCTCCGGAGGTTATCCGAAAAACCACCTCGCCGCCATCGTCGCGGATGGATCAGGCCGAATCGCCTGGGAAACAAACGACCGGGTCTACGTGCCCTCCCTCCTCGTCAGGGACGGGCACCTCTTCGCGACCATGGACAGCGGCGTCGCCCTCTGTCTCGACGCCGCGACCGGAAAGGAATTCTGGAAGGGGCGCCTCGGGGGCACCTTCAGTGCATCTCCTGTCCTCGTCGGCGATCTCATCCACGCCGTGAATGAGTCGGGAGAATACTTCGTCTTCAAAGCCGATCCCAGGGGACTCGAAATCGTGCGACAGACAAAGGTCGCGGACGAAGTGTTCGCCACGCCCTCCATCGCCGGGAACGAGATCTTCCTGCGGGTCGCGAATTACGACGGAGAAACGAGGAGCGAGCGGTTGGTTTGTTTCGGAAAGTGAGCGGGGGCGACGGCAGAAGTGCGTCCCCGATCCCCCGCCGCTTACGGAACCTTTCCCAGCCCAATTCACGATGAAAGATCAAGAGATCGCCCCACCCAGATCAGCGAATGATTGACGCTTACCATTTAGACGTAGGGTCTTCGTTTCAAAGACGGCCAACAATGAGACGGCGTTTGCTTTCATGATTAAGATGCGGAAATGGGCATGAAGTCCTCAACGGTTCGGGCGACCTGGTAGCGGACAGGATTCTCCTCGACGACGAGAGCTGCGAAATGCTTGTCACCGCACTTGATCTTGGCCCCCTCTTTGGAACGGAGATCGTCTTCGAAGAGGCTGCCTTTCGTTTCGACGACGAAATAGACGCGTTCGCGTCCATCCATCTCAACGAGGACGGCCCAGTCCGGGTTGTAGGTGCCGAGGGGAGTGGGGATCTTGAACCAGCCGGGTAGCTTGGCGTAGACCTTGACGGCTTCGTTCATCTCCAGTTGCTCGGCGAAGGTTTTCTCCACGTCGGAATCGCAGAGCACGTGCTCGTAGACCGAGCGTTCGGAGGGCACGGCGTCCTTGAGGTAGCCCATCAGCTCCTGTTCCTCGAAAAGCTCCTGCGCGTAGTATTCGTCGTCGCCGAGGCGGCGGTAGCGGATACCGTCCACGAGGGCGAGGCGCTTGCTGCGGTTGATCGCTTCGGCGGCCTGCTCGATGAATTGCTGGGGGTTCCGGAGAAAATCGTCGAGCCGTCCACTGTCCTTGAGGATCTTGACGATGCTGCGGCGGGTCAGCTGGGTTTTGTCCTGGAGGTCGGTGACGAGGTCCGGCAGCGGAATGTCGGACTCGTCGATCGCGATCGGGCCGGATACGGTGGTCTCGGTGGCCTCGACGCCGGATTTGCCGATGGTCAGCCCCGCTTTGTGCCATTGGAGCCTCGTGCGGTTGATCGGCGGCGAGTCCTTGAGGGCCTGCGTGCATTCCTTGAGCAGTTGCGCGTTGTCGAAGTCCACCCGGTAGGTGGTCTTGTGCTTGATCCGGTCCCAGAGCGCCTGGAACTCGGCGCTGTGGAGGATCGCCCGGCGGGGCCGCACGGGTGTCTTCTCGTCAGCGTTCTTCACTTCGATCCGGCCGGCCAGTTTGCGTAGGATGCCGGTGATCTGGTCGCGCTGGGGTTCGAACTGCTCGGGCAGGGACAGGGTTCGCTCCTTGATGGCCCGCCGCAGATCGTCCTGGATCTTGCCTTTGCCATCGATGTAGCCGACCTGCCTGAGGTGATCCCAGATGGCCTCGGAGGATGCCAATGGCAGCGGTTGCGGGTTGCCGTCGGCATCTGCGGTGGAGACGCCGATAAACTGGTGGCGTTCGACGACGCCGAAGCGGATGCCAGTGTCCTCCTCGATCTCCTTCTGGAGATTGGCGGCGAAACGTTCGTAATTCTCCATCGCCACCACGGTCAGGGTATTCACCTCGAAGCCTTTGATCTGCTCGCCCTGCTGGTTGCGGCAGAGGCGCAGGCCGCAGCCGATGGTCTGGCGACGCTCGCGCTCGGTGCCCATGTCGCGCAGGGCGCAAATCTGGAAGACGTTCGGGTTGTCCCAGCCTTCCCTGAGGGCGGAGTGGGAGAAGATGAATTTCAGCTTGGTGGAGAAGGACACCAGCTTCTCCTTTTCCCGCATGATCAGGTTGTAGGCGCGCTCGGCGTTGTCCCGGCCGACCTGGTTGCCTTCCTCGGTTTCAACCGACCTGCCCTTTTTATCGATGGAGAAGTAGCCCTCGTGGACCACTTCGGCATCCGATTCGACATCCACCTCCTTGAACAGGCTGCTGAAGTCCGGGTGTTTGGCGAGCTTGCGGTATTCCTCCTCGAAGATTTGAGCGTAGCGACCCTTCACCGGATTCCCGTCCTTGTCGTAAACACGGTAGCGATCTACGTGGTCGATGAAAAACAAGCTCAGCACCTTGATTCCGAGCGGGGCGAGCCGCTTCTCCTTTTCCAGGTGCTCCTTGATCGTGCGGTGGATCATCTGGCGCTTCACGGCGTCCGCATCCACGTCGCCGACTGCTTGCCCGATCCGCAGGTATTCCTGGCCACCGGGATAGTGGAGTTCCAGGAACTCCTTGCCCTTCTCGACCCGGATCTCCCCGACACGATAGTTCTCGTAGAGCGCCCGGTCCGTAGTCAGCTCGAGGTTGTCGCCATCGACCACGGACATCTCCTTGCGCACCACGCCGTCGCCCTGCCGGACATCCAGCTCCACCTTGGCACTGATGCTGTTGCGCCGGTTGCTGACGGAAAGGAGACGGACGTAGGCCTTGTTGTGGGCGCCTTCGATCTGGCCGGAGGCGACTTCGATCTGCTTCACCAGCTTGCGCTCGTAGGCGTCCACCGCATCGAGGCGGAAGACCATGTGATGTTTGTCGGCGTGGGTGGCGGAGTAGCGCAGCGTGCAGAGCGGATTCATGCGTTCCAATGCCTGCTTGCCTTGCCCCTGGAGCCCGCCGTCCACGCTCTGGGGCTCGTCCACGATCACGATCGGCTGGGTCGAGCGGATCAGGTCGATGGGCTTCTCGCCGCCCGTCTTCTCGCTGTCCTTGTAGAGGTTGTTGACGTCCTTCTTGTTGATGGCTCCCACAGTGACCACCATGATCTGGATGTTGGAGCTGGTGGCGAAGTTGCGGACCTGCCCGAGCTTGGCGGAGTCGTAGAGGAAGTAGTCGAAGGGGACGTTGGCGTAGAGGGTCCGGAAATGGTCCTCCATCATCTGAATCGATTTGTAGACGCCTTCCTTGATCGCGACTGAGGGAACCACGATCACGAACTTGGTGAAACCGAAGCGGCGGTTCAGCTCGAAGAGGGTGCGGAGGTAGACGTAGGTTTTTCCGGTTCCCGTCTCCATCTCCACGGTGAAATCGCCCGACTCGATGGCCTCCGCAGGGCGCAGGCCGTTGCGGATCTGGACCTTGCGCAGATTGGCCAGCAATTCGTCCTCGAGGAGCTGGAGGCGGTTGCCGACGCCGAGGTCGTTCTGGGCAAAGAACATTCGCTCCTGCAAATCCTCGGCGGATCGCACCACGGTGAACTCGGTGCGGCAGACCTCCTGGCCGTGGAACAGGCCGCAAACGGCCTCGATGGCCTCGCGCTGGAAGTCGAGATCGGGATCGAAATGGAATTTCATGGCCGTCGGAAATCAGAGACTGCGGACGTTCTTGAGGCCGTGCTGTTCGAGGATGGCGGCGAGATTGCTCTTGGCCACGTCGTCGGCGAAGGCGCTGTCGCGGAAGAGGCACTGGGTCTCGCCGGCGGGGGCGAGTTCGGCGTGCCATTGCGCGATGCCCAGGGCCAGCTTCTCGACCTCGTTGCGACGGATCTCTTCCGAAAGGCAGGCAAGCAGAGTTCCGGCACCGATGTTGTGAACCGTTTTGCCGGCGATTT
>CALDKL010000871.1 GCA_937898895.1 uncultured Verrucomicrobiae bacterium
AAATTCGTGCATAAAATGTACTTTTTACGTTTTTAGAATCAGCGCGATCCGCTCGATTCTTTTTCAAATCGAGGGCCTCTTTTCCACCTTCTGCGTGACTCGTCGGTCGTTGAGCTCGCTCGACTCCCTCCTCTCGCCTAATTGAAAAAGGTTCCTCACGAATTTTACACACGTATGTAGCGATCACCACCCTCGTCGACAGGGCTCATCCCTTTTCTGCGGCGACTTGCTGCGGTGCGCCCGGCGGCAGGGCGGGGAGAGTCCGGCGAATCAGAGGGTGGCGATCTTCAGATTGCGGTAGTCGATCGCCATGTCGCGTTTGCCGTGGAGCTGCAGTCCGATCGGACCCTTTTCCTTGCCGCTCGCGCTCT
This sequence comes from uncultured Verrucomicrobiae bacterium, assembly GCA_937898895.1. Lineage (GTDB taxonomy): Bacteria > Verrucomicrobiota > Verrucomicrobiia > Verrucomicrobiales > DEV007 > Arctic95D-9. The sequence goes on from CALDKL010000871.1 coordinate 372, forward strand.
GGTAGGTCATCACCTTTTTGCCATTGAGCGAGACGACGTATTCCATGCCGCGGACTTCGATGCGCATGTGGTTCCAGTCGTCCATCCGGAGCAGATCCTTTACCCCGGAGGCTTCGACGGGATATCCCTTGCCCGGGATGTAGGGCGAGGCGGTCATGTCGCGTTTGAGCGATCCGGAAATGCCGATCTGGATCTGATCGTCGCTTTTCACATGGACCCCGGAGTCAATCGTTCCCGAGATGAATTTGAATTCCAGTTCCACCACGAAATTGGTGAATTCCTTCTCCGTCCACAGGACCGAACCGATTTGGTCCGGGCTGCTGCGGATTTGGAGAATGCCGTCTTTGGCCAGATACCAGACGTTGTTTTCCGGCACCTTCCAGCCAGAGAGATCCTTGCCGTTGAAAAGGGGCACAAACGTTTCCTCCGCACGGGCGGCGGAAACGCAGAGGATAGCGGCGAGAACGGTGAGGGACAGACGAGGGATCTTCATGGGTTTCGGGCGAAGAATGGAGGAGTCCGTCTCATGGCGCAAGCCCTGATGTGCGTGACGCATCCGCAGCACGTATCCGCCACCCGAGAGGGTCGGGTCCGTCGCCTGACCCTCTCTCCTCGCTCAGCCCTGGCCTTTCGCCTTGGCCCACGCATCCTTTAGCCCGACGGTGCGGTTGAAAACGAGTTTCTCCGGCCTGCTTTCGGAATCCGCACAGAAATAGCCGAGGCGTTCGAATTGCACCGTCTCGCCGACGCCGACCGAGGCGAGATTGCGCTCGAGTCTGGCCTGCGGGAGCACCCGGAGCGAGTCGGGATTGAGGTGGTCGAGGAAGGAACCCTCGCCCCGGTCCGGAAACTCGGTCGCAAAGAGGCGGTCGTAGAGCCGCACCTCGGCCTCGATGGCATGGCGGGCGCTGACCCAGTGAATCGTCGCCTTCACCTTGCGACCGTCCGGCGGATTCGAGCCGCTCCGCGTCGCGGGATCGTAGGTGCAGCGCAGTTCCGCGATCTCGCCGCGCTCGTCCTTCACCACCTCCTCGCAGCGGATGAAATACCCGGAACGCAGGCGCACCTCGGTGCCGGGAGAGAGGCGGAAATACTTCGGCGGAGGCACCTCCATGAAGTCCTCGCGCTCGATGTAGAGTTCGCGCGAGAAGGGTACCTTGCGCGAACCCGCGGCGGGGTCTTCGGGGTTGTTCATCGCCTCCATCTCCTCGACGAGATCGGCGGGGTAGTTGGTCAGGACGACCCGGATCGGATCGAGCACGGCCATGAAACGCGGCGCGGTGCGGTTGAGGACTTCGCGCACGGAGGCCTCGAGCAGGGCGAAGTCGTTGGTGCTTTCGACCTTCGTGATCCCGATCGTCCTGCAAAAATGGCGGATCGCCTCGGGCGGATAGCCGCGCCGACGGACTCCGGAGATCGTCGGCATGCGCGGATCGTCCCAGCCCGAAACATGCCCCTCGGTGACGAGTTGGAGCAGTTTGCGTTTGCTCATCACCGTGTAGGTCAGGTTGAGGCGAGAAAATTCAATCTGGCGCGGACGCGAGGGCACCGGGAGGTTCTCGAGAAACCAGTCGTAGAGCGGACGGTGGTTCTCAAATTCGAGCGTGCAGAGCGAGTGGGTGATGCCCTCGAGAGCGTCGCTCTGGCCGTGGGTGTAGTCGTACATCGGATAGAGGCACCAGGCGGCTCCGGTACGATGGTGATCGGCGTGAAGAATGCGGTAGAGGACCGGGTCGCGCAGGTTCAGGTTCGGATGCGCCATGTCGATCCGGGTGCGCAGTACCTTTTCTCCGTCACCGAATTCCCCGGCCTTCATCCGCGAGAACAGGTCGAGATTTTCCGCGACGCTGCGATTGCGGAACGGACTCTCTCTCCCCGGCGTCTGGAGGTCGCCCCGAGTCTGGCGGATCTCTTCGGCGGTCTGGTCGTCGACGTAGGCTTTGCCCTCTCGGACGAGAAAGACGGCCCATTCGTAGAGTTGCTCGAAGTAGTCCGATGCGAAAGAGAGATGTTCGCCTCAGTCGAAACCGAGCCAGCGAATGTCGGTCTTGATGGATTCGACATACTCGACTTCTTCTTTGGTCGGGTTGGTGTCGTCGAAGCGGAGGTGGCAGCGGCCTCCGTATTCTCCGGCGATGCCGAAATTCAGGCAGATCGATTTCGCGTGCCCGAGGTGCAGGTAGCCGTTGGGTTCGGGAGGAAAGCGGGTCACCGTGCCCTGGTGTTTCCCCGCAGCGAGATCTTCGTCGATGATCTCGCGGATAAAATCTTTCGGGGTGGACTCGGAGGATTCGGTCATGCGTTCGGGGAGGGGCGTGAAAAGCGGGAAGGTAAGTCGTTTTCCGCCGTTCGCAATCCCGTCACGGCTTCCATCCGTCGAGCGCGCCCCAGGGATCGGGTCGTGCGGTGTCAGGATCTGCTTCGTTCGCTTCTTCCGAAAGGGCATCGACCAGGTCTGCCCTGGGGCAGACCCGTCCCTCGATCCAATCATCGCAGCGCGGATGGGAAGGGAGGTGGAGGAGGAAATCTTCGCGGACGACCGTCGCCAGATCGAAACTTTCCTGGCCGGGCTCGCGGTCGAGTTCCGAGGACCAGTCCGGAAAATCGGCCGGATAGGGAAAATACTCGAGACAGGCGCCACATTGCAGTTCGAAAGGACCGCGAAGCTCTCCGTGCAGGGTCACCACTTCCTCGAAGGCAAAGACGGTCGCTTCATAGTGTACCGGACCGACTGGCCGGATCGGGTCATCGGCGGCGAGATCGAAGATCGAGGCGGGAAATTCACCCGCGAGGTGCAGCCCCTCTTCGGGGATTTCGGAGAAAAATACGTCCATGATCGCCGCGAATGAACCCGCAAGGTGCTCTCGGCGCAACCGCTTTGCGAGCAAAGCGCATCCCCTGCAAAATCGTCGCCCACCTGGTTTGTCGCCGTCTCGACAAACAGGATGAGCGCGATGCAGGTTGAATCCGAGGGCGATTCTCGTATACACTCCGGCGATGAGTCGCTATTCCATCGGTCTCGATTACGGGACCAACTCCTGCCGTTCCTTGCTCGTCGATCTCGACACGGGCGAGGAGATGGGGTCGGTCGTGTTTGCCTACCCTTCCGGAGAACTCGGCATCCTCACCGATCCCGCCGATCCGAATGTGGCGAGGCAGCATCCGCAGGATTATCTCGACGGGTTGGTCGCGACCATCACCGGCGCCCTCGAGCAGGCGAGGCGAGTGCGCCCCGGCTTCGATGCTTCCGAGGTCATCGGAATCGGAGTCGATACGACCGGCAGCACGCCCATCCCGCTCGATGCCGAGGGCACGCCGCTAGCTCTGAAACCCGAGTTTGCCGCCAATCGCAACGCCCAGGTCTGGCTCTGGAAAGACCACACCGCCCACGCCGAAGCGGCCGCGATCACCGAGATGGCGGCGCGGATGCGACCCCATTACCTCGCGAAATGCGGCGGCACTTATTCGAGCGAGTGGTGGTGGAGCAAGATCTGGCGTTGTCGCAAGGTCGATCCGGACGTGTTCGCCGCCGCCTGGTCCTGGGTGGAGCATTGCGATTGGATCCCCGCCGTGCTCACGGGCCGGACCCGCCCCGACCGGATCCGCCGCGGAGTCTGCTCGGCCGGACACAAGGCCATGTATGCCCGCGAATGGGGCGGACTGCCCGACGCGGAATTTCTCGCCGCCCTCGATCCCGCCCTCGCCGACTTGCGCGGACGGCTCTACGACGAGGCCTTTCCCTCCGATGCCCGGGCGGGCGAGCTGACTCCGGACTGGGCCGAGAGGCTCGGGTTGCGGCCCGGCATCCCCGTAGCGGTGGGGGCCTTCGACGCCCACATGGGAGCGGTCGGTGCGGGAGTGCAATCCGGCACCCTGGTGAAAATCCTCGGCACGAGCACCTGCGACATCACCGTGTTGCCGAACACCGTCCCGCTCGAGGACGTGCCGGGCCTTTGCGGAATCGTCGATGGCTCCGTGCTGCCCGGCCACTTCGGGATCGAGGCCGGACAGTCGGCGGTAGGAGACATTTTCCTTTGGTTCGTGAACCATCTCGTACCCGATTCCTACGGGGCGACGGTCGAGGAAAAATTCGCGGAAATGGAGCGCCGTCTCGCCGCCTTGAAGCCGGGCGAAACCGGGCTGCTCGCGCTCGATTGGAACAACGGCAATCGCACCATCCTCGTCGACGTGCGACTCACCGGGCTGCTCCTCGGGCAGACCCTGCACACCGAGGCGCACGAGATCTACCGGGCTCTCATCGAGGCGACGGCCTTCGGTGCCCTGACCATCATCCAACGAATGGAGGAATACGGCATCGCGATCGACCGTGTCGTCAACACCGGAGGGCTCGCGGTGAAGAATGCGACCCTGATGCAGATCTACGCCGACATTCTCGGGCGTCCCCTCCAGGTCGCGGCCAGCGACCAGACCTGCGCCCTCGGGGCGGCGATGTTCGGGGCGGTCTGCGGAGGCTCGATCCGGCTGGAGGAGGTGCAGCGCAACGCTTGCCGAATGCGCGAGGTCGAATATCGGCCCATTCCCGAAAACGCGTCCGTCTACCGCGAACTCCATGCGCTCTACAAGACGCTCCACGACGCCTTCGGTCGGCAGGACGGACAGGGGCACCTCGGCCACCTGATGAAGGAGCTTCTCGCGATCCGGCAGCGGCAGCGCTGCTAATAGGGCATCACGCAGACCGGCCCGTTTTGCTTCTTGATGAGGGGGCAGGTCGGTCACATCGTGAGGGCCGATGAAACTGACTTGGATCGCACTCCTTCTCTTCCTCCTGGTTCACCCTTCCCGCAGCGAGGAGGGGCCCCCCGAGTGCGAGTGGGTCTTCACCTGCGGCGGTGCCGATTCGGACAAGGTCAGGGCGATCGCATGCGACGGGGACGGAAACGTGTTTTTGGCCTCGGAATGCGGCGGCGACACGACCTTCGGCGGACAGGCCCGGCGCGGAGCCGGTGGGGTGGACATGGTGGTGGTGAAGGTCGATTCCTCCGGCAAGGCGGTCTGGGTGAACGGACTCGGCGGAAGCAAGACCGAACGAGCCTACGGGGCGAGCCTCGACGGGGCGGGCAATCTCTACATCACGGGCCATTACGAGAGCACCGACATTCCCTCCGGGGCCGGGTTTCTGCCGAATGCGGGCAGCTACGATGTCTTTCTCGCAAAATATTCGGCCGACGGAAGGCTCCTATGGGTGCGCACGGCCGGCGGACCGGGCTACGATTACGGACACGGGCTCCTCCTTGATCGAAACGGCGATGTGATCGTCACAGGTGCCGTGAAGGAAGGCGCGGTGTTTGGAAAGGAAGCCATCGCAGGAACCGCAGGAGGAGGGAATGCGATTTTTTGCGCCAAATACGGACCCGATGGCGAACTGAAGTGGCTCCGCAGTTCGTCGGAGGTGTCGGGAAGCGGTCATGGCATCGCCGTCGACGGAGCCAATCACCTCTATATCGGAGGCAGCGTGGCAGGAAAGGGGCGATTCGGAAAGGTGGAGATCGCCGCGCCCACCCAGGCGGCGCTGGTGCTGAAGCTGACTCCGGAAGGCGAGGCGCTCTGGGCCAGCGTCATCCCCGGAAGCCACGGCGCGGTCTATCACGAGATTGCCTGCGACTCCTCGGGGCGAGTCTGGGGCGCGGGCATGTTCAAGGGGGCCGTCTCCGTTGCGGGCGAGACGTTCGAGAGTTCCGGGGAAAAGGATTACGACGGGCTCATCGTGCGTCTGGATCCCTCCGGAGCGGTGCGATGGGCGCACACGATGCACGGGCCGGGCACCGACTATTGCCTGGGGGTGGCGACCGACGAATCCGGAAAGGGGTATGTCTGCGGCGATTTCTCCGCCGACACCAGGCTCGCGGGAAAGGCGCTCGCGACGAGAGGGAGCGGGGATGTCTACCTGGCGGCTTTCGATGAGGCGGGTGCTCTGCTTTGGTCGCTGACCGCTGGCGGGAAGAACAACGACAGCGCCTATCCGCTCGTATTCCGGGGGCGGGACGAGATCTACATCGGCGGTTCCCTTTCGCTGCCGTCCACCTTCGGGCGACACGAGCTGGGAGGGGCTTCCGCCAGCGATCTCTATGTGGCAAAGTGGCGGCTTCCGGCCGCTCCCTGAACTCCGAATCCGGTTTCTCCGATCCCATGAAAGCCGTCCTTCCCATCGCAATCCTTTTGCATGCTTGCCTGGTCGCATCGGAACGTCCTCCCGTGACCCATCCGCGCCAGACCAGCGGCGATACGAAGGTGCAGCCCGACTGGGAGGAAGTCCTCACCCTCACGGTGGGCAACGCCGACGCCGACCTCGTCGGCAGCGACCATCGAGTCATCCAGGCGGCGATCGACCAGGTCGCAGGTCTCGGGGGAGGGACCGTGAAAATCCGCGCCGGAACCTACCGATTGCGGAATGCGGTCTATCTTCGGAGCGGGGTGAATCTGATCGGAGAAGGGCAGGGGACCCTGCTGATCAAAGAGCCGTCGGCGACCACCCCGCTCTCGCACGACAGTGACTGGTACGATCAGGAGATCACCCTGACGGATGCACAAGCCTTCCGCGTCGGCGACGGGATCTGCCTCCGGGCGAAGGACGCGAAGACGGGGGCCGTCACCATTCTGAAACGGACCCTCGTGGCCCGCAGCGGCAACCGCTTCAAGCTCGACAAACCCTTGCGCGAGAATCTCTGGCAGATGAACGGGGCGACCTGTGCGACGCTCTTTCCCCTGCTCAGCGGCGAATTCGCCGAGGACCTGCGCATCGAGAATCTCGTCCTCGACGGAAACCGGGAGAACAACGAGGAACTCGACGGCAACTACGCCGGCTGCGTCTTCCTGCAGGATTGCAACCGCATCGAGATTCGGGGAATCACCGCGCGCAACTACGAGGGCGACGGAATATCCTGGCAGATCAGCCACGACGTCGTCGTCGAGAATTGCCGGGTCGAGAATTGCAAGAACCTGGCCCTGCATCCCGGGTCGGGTTCCCAGCGGCCCCTGATCCACGGGAACACCCTGCTCGGATGCGATATCGGCATCTTCTTTTGTTGGGGCGTCAAATTCGGTCTGGCCGAGGCCAACACCATCGAGGGCAATCGGGTCGGCGTCTCGATCGGACACCGAGACACCGACAATCTCGTGTCCGGCAACACCGTTCGCGCGAGCCTCGACCATGCCGTCTTGTTCCGGCCGGAGCGAGGTCCCGGGTTTGCCGGCCATCGCAACCGCATCGAGGGGAACACCTTCCTCGACAATGGAAAGGACCAGGGAGCGGTCATCGACATTCAGGGAGGCACCGAGTCGATCGCGATCCGAAACAATCGCTTTTCCGAGTCGCGTCCGGGAGTGTCCGTGAATTCGGTCCGCATCGGGGCCGAGACGAAAGACGTCTCCGTCGTCGGGAGCCGCCTCGAGGGAGTGGCTGAAGCGACTGCGGCGAAACCGTGAAGTCGGTCGGCGGAGGGGAGGCGAGACCGATCCGCCCGTAAGTCCGCCGTGCCGTCTGCGGCGGTGGAGGAGCGCAAGTTCCGCCGGGGAAACCCATGGAACTGGCCGGATGCCCTTATTCCCTCATCGGACTCAGATCAATCACGCGCCGATCCATGACCGTTTGGAGTTCTTCCGGGGAAAAATTTCGCTCCAGGAGATGATCGACGAGTTCTGCCTGTCGGGGTTGTCCAAAAGCGAGTCGGTAGATCGCCAGTGTTCGCAGGATGTGGTTGAGACGGCTCTGATCGAGGCTGAACGGATAAAGAGGCACGACCCGTTCGATTCGGGGCGATTGTTCAGCCTCGACGTGCCAGTAGGGAATCAGGTCGCATTTTCCCTTCGCATTCCGTTCTTTCTCTGCGGCAACTGCAAACAGTTGCTCCCACGGATCGGCACCTGCATCCACCTCCGCAGCGGCCAGATCGGCCCGGTATTTCCTGGCCACTTGCTGGCGGATCACGAGGCTCTTGTAACGATTGATGCGGCCCTCGCGTTGTTCGAGGTCGATGGGGTTTCCCGGCAGGTTCCAGTGAACGATGCGGCGGCAATAGAAATGAAAGTCGAGCCCTTCCTGTCCGATGGAGGTGGACGCCAGCACGAAGGGACGGAAGGGGGAGTTGAAGACCTCGCGGATGCTGGTGGCGCGTTTCTCCCCGGATTCCGACTCGATGCGTTGACTGCCGAACTCGACCGCATAGTGGCACCTCATTTTTCGGGAGGCATCTTGCAGAAAGGTTTC
>CALDKL010000872.1 GCA_937898895.1 uncultured Verrucomicrobiae bacterium
CGCGCGTCGCGCCTACAATATCGACTCGCTCGTGGTCTCGCAAGGGCGGGATCCCCGCTTCTCGCGCCTCACCCTCGGAATCAGCGGAGATCCGGCCGGATTGTCCCAGATCATCCTGCAGTGCGACAAGCTCATCGATGTGATTCATTGCCACGAACACACGCCGGACGACGCAGTGGTCCGAGAGCTGGTTCTGATCAAAGTCCGCGTCGAAAATGCGGAGCGCCGCACCGAAATTCTCCAGATCGTGGAGCACTTCGGCGGGAAGACGGTCGATTACTCCGAGTCCTCCATGATTCTTCGCATCGAGGGCGCGAGCGACAAGGTTGATGCGTCCATTCGCCTGCTCAACAACTACGAGATCATCGAGACCGTCCGCACCGGGAAGGTCGTGATGGCCCGCGGAGAGACGACCACCTGAGGATGCTCCCCTGCGGTAGCGGGCGGCGTGCGATCCGGAATCCGAAAAGCCCCGGCTCCCCGGGGCTTTTTTTGTCTCTGCCGTTGACGGAGGGAGTCAGCCTGCTGTTCAATGCCGACAAGTCATGAGAATTTCTGGCCTCGCCGTTTCCCTGATCCTGATCCTGATGAGTCTCCATTTCCCCCCACCGTCCCGAGCCGGTATCACCGAAACACGCTACGGCAGGTTGCCCGATGGGCGCGATGTCAGGATCTGGACCCTGACGAATGCATCAGGACTTGAGGCAAAGGTCACCGAGTACGGAGCCATTCTCGTTTCGATGAAGACGCCGGACAAGCACGGCGTCTTCGCTGACATCACCCTCGGATACGACACCCTCGAAGGATGGGTCGGAAACAGTGCCTATTTCGGAGCAACGGTGGGGCGTTTTGGTAACCGGATCGCCCACGGAAAGTTCACCCTCGATGGAAAGGAGTACGTTCTCGCAACAAACAATGATCCCGGCGGGCTCCCCTGCTCGCTTCACGGAGGCAAAGAGGGCTTCAGCAGGAAATTGTGGAAGGGAGAAGGCTTCTCCGGAAGGGGGGGGAGCGGGGTGAAGCTCTCCTATACCAGTCCGGACGGTGAAGAAGGGTATCCGGGAGAGCTCGCTGTGGTGGTCACCTATACCCTCACCGACGGGAATGAACTCATCTGGGAGGCAAACGCTGTCTCCAGGGCACCGACCGTGCTCAACATCGTCCACCATTCCTATTGGAATCTCGGTGGCGATCCTGCCAAAACCATCAACGATCACGAACTCACTCTATACGCCGACCAGTATCTCCCGACCAACGCCGGTCTCATTCCCACAGGTGATCCTGCGCCCGTCGAAGGGACTCCGCTCGATTTCCGAGAGCCGACGGTGATCGGAAAGCGCATTGGGGAAGACCATGAGGCGCTCCGCCTCGCGGGAGGTTTCGACCACGCCTGGGTTCTCAATGGCGCGAAGGATGGCGAACTCATCCGTGCGGCCCGGGTCCGCGATGCCGAATCCGGCCGAGTCATGACGCTCTCGACGAATCAGCCTGCCGTGCAGTTCTATGGGGGCAATTTTCTCGACGGCAGCACTGCGGGCAAAGGATCTGTGAAATACCTGCATCGCACCGGCCTCTGCCTCGAAACCGAGAACTATCCCAACGCGCCGAACAATCCTCGAGCACCATCCTCGGTCTTGCGGCCCGGGGAAACCTACGAACACAAAATGGTGCACACCTTCTCGGTCGAGTGACCTTGGTCTTTCCCCGCAAATTTATGACGCTCTTCCTCTTCCTCTTCTTCACCGCGCTGGTCGGAGTGCTCACCTGGAGACTCACCCGCAAGGATGATCATGGGACCTCGACGGGATACTTCCTCGCCGGGCGCACCCTGACGGGCGGCTATATCGCGGGATCCCTTCTCCTGACAAACCTCTCCACCGAGCAGCTCGTCGGGCTCAACGGTGCGGCCTTCACCGACGGAGTCTGCGTGATGGCCTGGGAGGTCATTGCCGGAGTCGCGCTCGTGATCATGGCACTCTACTTTCTGCCGAAGTACCTGCGCAGCGGCATCGCGACCATCCCGGACTTCCTCGAACGGCGTTTTGATGCCACAACCCGGACGATCACGACGGTGATCTTCATCCTCGCCTATGCCGTGATCCTCCTGCCCATCATCCTCTACAGCGGGGCGATCGGACTCACCGGCATCCTCAACGTGAAGGAAATCACCGGCATCGAGAACGATACCACCCTGCTCTGGGTGGCGATCTGGTTTATCGGTATCGTGGGATCGATCTATGCGATTTTTGGCGGGCTTCGCAGCGTCGCCGTTTCGGACACGCTCAATGGGTTCGGACTGCTCGTCGGATCGGTCATGATCACGTTTTTCGCCCTGAATGCGGTCGGCGATGGCGGGCCTCTCGATTCGCTCGCGACGATCCGGGAGGCGCATCCGGAGAAGTTCAACTCGCTCGGGAGCAAAGACTCTTCGGTTCCCCTCTCGACCCTCTTCACCGGCGTTCTCCTTCTCAATCTCTTCTACTGGACGACCAACCAGCAGATCATCCAGCGCACTTTCGCGGCAACCAATCTCGCCGAGGGGCAGCGTGGGGTGCTCATCGCGGGAATGTTCAAGGTGCTCGCCCCGCTCGTGTTGGTGCTGCCGGGGATCGTCGCGTTCCACCTCTATGGATCGCGGGAGGGATTCAAGCCCGACCATGCCTACGGCACGCTGGTCCGGGACGTCCTTCCCCAATGGCTTACCGGGTTTTTCGCAGCCGTCATGGTCGGAGCGATTCTCAGTTCCTTCAATTCCGTGCTCAATTCGACGGCGACGCTGTTTTCCCTCGGGGTATACAAGCACCTTTTCAAACACGACGCTGTTGACGATGCGAAGGTGATCCGCAACGGCAAACTCGTCGGCACGATCATCGCGGTCCTGTCGATGTGCGCGGCCCCGCTCCTCGCGGGGCAGGAGAGTCTGTTCGGATATCTGCAAAAAATGAATGCCCTGTATTTCATCCCGATCTTTTCGGTGGTGTTGTCGGGCTTTCTCTTCAAGCGAGCCGGTGCCTCGGCCGCCAACGTTTCCCTCATCGCGGGATGTGCCATCCTGATTCTCGGATATTTTGTGAAACCCTTTTCCGATTGGGCGGGGAAGGTGCACGAATTCCATTTCATCGGAATCGTCTTTCTTGCCCTGATGGCCTACCAGTTCGCGATGAGCCGACTCCGGCCCCTCCCACACGACTGGGAACACCACTACAGCGGCGATGTCGATCTGACTCCGTGGAGATGGACGAAGCCGATCGGAATCGGTTTGGTGATCTTTGTCGTGGTGCTCTATCTGTCGATGGCGGACTTTTCGGTGTTGTCGTGACAGGCCCGGAACGACCCAGGATACGCGGATGGTGCAGACGCTCCTCTCTCATGGATCCCGAGCAGATCGCATTGCTACGTGACCCGGCCCTCTATCCGGAGCATCCGGAAGTGGTTGAGATTCTGCAGACGCACTTGTCTGTCGTCGTTCTCGGCGGTGCGAGCGCATACAAGTTCAAGAAATCGATCCGGCTGCCCTTCGCCGATTTTTCCGAACCGGAGCGGCGTCGGTGGTTTTGTGAGGAAGAGGTGCGGCTGAATCGCCGACTCTGCCCGGAGATCTACGAGGGAGTGGTGGGGGTGCGGCGCGATCCGACGGGGAGACTTCGATTCGGGGGAGAGGGGGAACTCGTCGATTGGGCTGTGAAAATGCGGCGCATGCCGGGAGAGCGGATGATGGATATCCGGCTCGCGGAGGGGAGCGTCACCGAGTCGGAGATCGCCGCAGTAGCCCGCCGCGTTCTAGAGTTCCATCGTAGGGCGGACCGGGGACGCGAGGTGGCGGCGGCGGGTGATCCGGTGAAGCTGCGCTCCTTTGCTCTCGCCAATTTCTCCGAAACACGCGGCCGATTTTCCGAGAACCTTCATCGCGCTCTCGAGGACACGACGCGGAGTGAGTTTGACCGTCTCCTGCCACTCCTGCAAGAGCGCGCCGCAGCGGGATGTCTGGTCGACGGTCACGGCGACCTGCACGCACGCAACATCTGCCTGCTCGATCCTCCGGCGATCTACGATTGTATCGAGTTCAACCCTTCCCTCCGGTGTGGGGATACGGCATTGGAACATGCCTTCCTCGTCATGGATCTGCGTTTTCGAGGCCACCCGGATCTGGCCGGGGCGTATCTCCGGATCGTCCTGGCGGAAAGCGGAGATTCTACGATGGCTTCGGTGGTTCCCCTGTTTGCCTGCTACCGGGCGATGGTGCGGGCGAAAATTTCCTCCATCACGGCGGGAGAAGGGGAATTCAGCCCGGCGGAGCGACTCGCGGCGGCGGAAGAGGCGCATCGATACCTGCGGCTTGCGGCGGCATTTGCCATCGAGGGCAAGACTCCTCGCTGGCTGCTCTGTTGCGGATTGCCAGCATCCGGGAAGTCGGTGGTGGCGGCGGCGCTTGCAGAGTCCTCCGGCGCGGCGTGGTCGGTGCTGTCGAGCGACCGGGTGCGCAAGGATCTGGCCGGAGTGTCTCCGCTGGAACGACTTGCACCAGAGTTCTATTCGGCGGCGTCTTCAGAGAAAACCTACCGGGAACTACTGGCTCGGGCCGTGGCAGCGACCACTCCGGGGGCTGTCGTTGTCATCGATGGGAATTTTCGAACTCGCGAGCAGCGGGCTCGCTTTCGGGAAGCCGCGCGTTCCCACGGTGTTTGTTTTGATCTGCTGTTTCTCGATCCGGGCGAAACGATCGCGCTCGAACGACTGCGTCTCCGGGCCGATGCGGGCCAATCCGAAAGTGATGCCGGGCCGGATGTCTACCAAACGCTCAAACAGGAATTCGAACTTCCGGAATCGGACGAGGCCGATCACTTCCTTCATTTGTCCGGTGTTGGCGGGGTGGGGGAGATCGTGGATGCAGTCTTCGCGCAATGGCTGAATGCGATCCGAGCGAGTGATTCCAGACCAATCGGGAGTTGATCAATCCCGTTCGACATGGTTGGATTACGGCATATGAACGGATCCACTTCGGAAGTGAAGCCGCTGAAGCATGCGGAAGACCGCGCTCTCGTTGATCGGGCCCTGGACGGCGACGCTGCCGCCGTGCGCGAATTCCAGGACACCTATCGCCCGATGCTCGAGCGTGTCCTCATGTCTCGGGGAGTTGATCGGGTTCAGGCCGAGGACCTCGTTGCGGATATCGTGGCCGAGTGCTTCGGGGCTGGCAAGAGCGGGCAGACGCGACCCCTTCTCGAAAAATTCGAAGGTCGGTCTTCGCTTTCCACCTGGATGATACGGACGACCTGGAATCGGTGGCTCGACCTGAAGCGCCGCGACAAGTTCCGCGGGGAGTTGCCCGTCTATGCTGACGATGAGGAACGTTCGGGCGACCCCTTTGATCGGGTGGCGGGAGACGATCCCGACGGCAATGTGCTCGATGCCGATCTCTCCGAATTGATGGGGTGCGCCATCCGCGAGGCCTTCGATTCGCTCGGCCCCGAGGTGCTCCTGATGCTGAAGCTCTCCTACCTCCATGGAATCAGCCAGGCGGCCATTGCGCGCATGTGGCAATGCGACCAAACCCGGGTCAGCCGTACCCTCACCTATGCGCGAAAGCAGGTCGCAGTGGAAACGATGAAGCGAATCCGGGAATCCGATGCGAGTATCGAGTTGGAGTGGGAGGATTTTCAAAAACTCTGCGCCGCCGGGCTCGATTTGTAAAAATCAGCTCCAATTTCTCAAATTTGAGTCCTTTATCTGCGATTATTATAAAAATCGCAGATTTTGCGATTGCTCCTGCGCTGAATTTCATGTAGAAGCGCGACATGAATCGTGCTCCAGGTCATATCTTGGCATTGGCTCTGCTCATCCTTTGCGTGCCGGGCGGCGAAGCGGTGGGCGCAGGGGCGAGGGTCTTGTATCTCGGTGACTCGATGAGCATCGGTGCGTTTGGAAAGACCTTTGATTCCCTGATGCGGTCGTCCGGATTTCAGGTGCATACCGTGGTGGCGGGTGGAGCGACGCCCTACTATTGGCTCAAGAGCTATCAGTCGCTGCCCTGTACGATCGGTTTCTGGGAGAAGTCAGAATCCAGCGAGCGGCGCCTGGGTTTCGTTCGGGCTGTGCCAAAGATCGAAGATCTCATGTCGACGACGAAGCCGAACGTCGTTGTCGTTCAGACCGGCATCAATCTCTATGCAACCCTGCGATCCAAACGCCGCCCGAAAGAGGAGAACGTACAGGAGATCGCTTCTCTGATCGAACAGATGTGTTACGTGATCGCCGAGTCGGGTGCACTTTCCTATTGGGTCCTGCCACCGCATTCGCATGAAGAGCGGTATTCGAAGGAACTGCAGGAGGAACTCGCTTCGATCATGCGCGGGATCGTGGAAAAATATGAGGGGACCGTGTTCGAGAGCCAGAAGGTCACCCACTTCATCGACCCGTATCCTGCGACGGATGGGATCCACTACGGTCCGACGGAAGCGAGGGGGTGGGCGGAAAAAGTCTCCCAGCACTTCAATGAATTCATGAAGGTGAAGCCGCCGGAGAAACCGAAGGTGCTTGTCCGGGCTGCTCCTTTGCAGACACCGCCGACGAAAACCATGCCCATTCCTGCTGCCGGGAACGAATCGCCGAATCTGCCGCCCGAGGTCGCCCTGCACATCCGCCTCGAGGCAAAATCCGAAATCGAGAATCCGGCAAAACTCGACTACGCCAATGCTCTGGGACTCTATGAATACCAAGTGGTCAGGGATCTGCGGGGGAATTACCCCTATGACAAGATCCGCGTTGCTCAGGGCATCGTCTTTGGGCGGCGGCTGACCGGGGCGGCGCGTGCCGAGATCGGATCGGAGACCGAGCTGGTCCTCGTGCCGCTCTCGAAATACAAAAACCTCTCGGCCTGGCAGATGATCGATGATCTCCGCCCCAATTTCGAGATTCCCGTGTACACGCCGAAACTGGATTGAGTGGGATGGGGGAGGAAGCGGCATCGCCTTCGGAGTATCGTCTTCTCGTGCCTCCGTCGTCTTCCGGGGAGCGGTTTGACCGATGGCTTCCGGGGGCAC
>CALDKL010000873.1 GCA_937898895.1 uncultured Verrucomicrobiae bacterium
TTTCGCGAGAGGAGAAACGCGGCGAGAGCGAGGGCGAGCATGGAGAGGGCCGAGACGAGGCGGGCGCTCGTCTCCGAGTCCGACCCGGTCAGGGCGAACATGCCCGCGACGGCCCAGTTGATGAGGGGTGGTTTGTTTGCGTAGACTTCCCCGGCGATGCGCGGCACGATCCAGTCTCCCGTCGCCAACATGCCCTGGGCAGGCAGGATGCGCCGGATTTCTTCTCCGCGCAGTTCGGGATCACCCAGGGCGGGCAGATAGAGCGCGGCCCAGGAGAGACCGAGGAGAACGAGGTAGCACCGGAACGTCATCGCTGCCTATCTCGCCCCGGCCACGAGGGATTTCAAACCCGGGATGGAGAAAATACGCTCATCGCGCTCTGGATCTCGCGTCTGGGATCTCTTGCGAGGTGCGTCGGCAATTTTCGGTTACGTATCACACCACCCAGCCTTCGCGATAGGCCTGGCGAGCCCAGAACGGTTCGGCCTGGGCCTGATTCGGGGCGAGGCGTCCCGTTTTCGGATCGACCTGAATGGAGCCGGTCGAGCGATAGGCAATGTTGCCGAGATGACAGAGCATCGTGCTGATTTGGGCATCTGCGATGCTCTGGGGTACCGGCTTTCCCTCGCGCACCGCATCGGCGAAATGGGTGAAATGAGGCACGTCACCCGGTGCTTCGGTATGTTTTGCGATCTCCTTGCCCGCCTTGTCAAAGGCGATCCAGCCCGCCGCACTGTTGAAGTCGAACTTGCCTTCCGACCCATAGATCGAGACAAAGGGCAGAGGTTCGGGTTTGCGCTGGTGGCACGAAGTGGCCTCCCAGGTGATGCCGACCTTTCCGAAATCATAGACGGCGGAGATCGTGTCGGGTGTCTCCTGATCGTCGTCGTAGTGGTATCGGCCGCCGGTGCAGGAGACTCGCTCGGGATAATCGACCCCCAGGGCCCAACGGGCGATGTCGAGTCCGTGCGGGCCGTTGTTGGCAAGCTCGCCGCCTCCGTAGAGCCAGTGCCAGTGCCAGTTGTAGGGGACGAGGTTGTCCTTGTAGGGTGCGTCCGGCACGGGACCCTGCCACATCAGCCAATCGAGTTCGGCGGGTGGCTGGGTAATCTTTCCTTTCCCGATGGATTCGCGGGCGGCGGCGTACCAGGATCGTGCGTAGCGCAACTCGCCGATGACGCCGGAGCGCAGCTTCTCGATGCCGAGTTTCACGCCGGGATAGGAGCGCCGCTGGTTGCCCATCATGATGGTGCGTCCCGTCTCCTTCGCCACCTCGACGAGGCGCATCGACTCGTGAGCGCTGTAACTCGCCGGCTTTTCGACATAGACGTTCTTGCCCGCCTTCATCGCGAGGATCGCAGCGGGCGAGTGCCAGAAGTTCGGCGCGGCGATGGAGATGGCGTCGACATTCGGGTCGTCGAGGATGCGGCGGAAATCGGTGACTTTGTCAGGGGCCTTCTCCTGTTTTCCTTCCATCGTGCTGGCCCCAGTGACGAGACGATTCGAATCGACATCGCAGAGATAGGCGATCTCGGTGTTCGGCACATCGAGATAGGCCTTGATGTGGGCGCGCCCACGACCAAGCCCCATCACCCCGACGCGGAAGCGGGAATTGGCTCCTTTGGCCTGGCCGAGGAGAAGATTGGGGCCGGTGGCAGCAGCTCCGGCGGCAACAGTAGCGACGGTGGCGGACAGGGAGGTGCCCAGAAAGGAACGACGGGAAGGTTGCGGAGTTTCCATATCGATACTGTAGGAAGTTGCAATCGGCGGGGGAAACGGAATTTGCGACGTGTTTGCGGCAGGGCTGTCTCCCGTCGATCCTTCTGTCCGGATCGTTTCTCGGGCCAGGAATGGGCGGCTGGAATCGTGGGGGGCGCTTGGGAAAGCACCCCTCCCTGGAACTTCGAAGTGCGCGTAGAGGGCAACGCGGCGGGGTTCCTCACTGGGAACGAGGCTTTCCCAAGCCTCGGGCGGTGTTT